>NZ_DBNGVP010000026.1:0-70497 GCF_057119385.1 Archangium sp.
GGACGGACAAGCCATCCATGACGTTGTAGCTCGTCTGGAAGCGCCTGGAGCGCAGGGCGATGGCCTTGCGCAGGGGCTCGGCGGCTTCACCGAGGGAGGGCCAGTCCTCGTCCCGCCAGGGGCCGAGCGCCTGGAGGTAGCGGTCGAAGTAGCTCTGCCCGGCCCCGTCCGGAATGTCCGAGCGCTGGGCCCAGCGCAGGCCGCGTTCCACCAGCGCGGCGGCCGCGGCCCTGTCCGGGGCAGCCGCCGAGAGCTGGGAGCGGCTCCAGGCCACATCCGCCTCCCACTGCGCCTCCAGGGCACCGCGCAGGGTGGCGAGCAACCGTGGCACGAGCGCTGGCGGGTGGCGCACGCGCACGCAGAGTTGGAGGACTTCAGCGGCGCTGGAGGGAGGCGCACGGGGCTCGATGTCGAAAGCGCCCGCCGCCGCGCCATCCCCGAAGAGGCGCGAGGCGAGCTCCTCCCGCGAGGCGTACCCAGGCACCCAGAGCAGCTCGGGCCGCTCCGGGTCCACCTGCACGGGGAAGGAAGCCTCCTGGGCCGAGAGGAATGTGAGCGCGCCGTTCTCCCCATCCTCGGGCATGTCCTCCCGCTCCGTTTCAACCCACTCGTCCTCCAGCCACTCAGGTGGAATGTCCTCCAGGGGTGGGAGGCGCCAGGTGCGCTCCAGGGCGGGCGTGTCCCGATAGTCCCAGCCCCACTCAAAGGTGAGGGTGAGCATGGCCCCGGCGCCCATGCCCTCCGGGACGTCTACTTCCACCTCTTCCCGGCCTGGCTCGCGGCTCACCACCCGGGGCAGCGGTGCTGGAGGGTGTCCCTCGAGCGGGTCCACCCGCAGCCGCTTGTCCTCCCCCCAATTCAGCTCGCCCGCGGCGATGACTTCCTCGCCTGCCTTCACCACGAGTCGGCCGGGATCCACCACCCGGAGGGAGAGCGCGCCTTCCTTCCAATCTTCCAGACGGGGACCGCGGGCTCCCCCGCGCATATGTGCGTCGGCCGAGAGCGTCACCCCAACCCGTCTCGGCTCCTCGCCGGCCGCGCTCATGCTGACCACGAGGCAGCTTGCGAGCACGAGGACCTGGAGTGCCCTGGCAGGCAAAGCCACCCGTGCCGGGTGCGGCCGTGTGCACGCGGTGGACGCATCACCTCGACGGGTGGACATGCCGCACCTCCTCACCTGTACCATGCGGGGGCCGCCTGAAACGGCAACCGCCCGGGAACATAGCCCGGGGCACGGGTCCGTCTTCAGCCCTCTGGAGGCTCCTCCCCGCGCGTCACCCGCTCCACCAGGGATGGGTAATCCAGCTTCAACACCTGACATATCCGCTGGAGCGTGGGCTCGGTGGGGATCATCCCCGCGCGCTCGATCCGGCCGTACACCCCCGTGAAGACGTCACTCGCCTCGGCCACCTGCTGCTGGGTGAGCCCCGCATTGACCCGGGTGGCGCGCAACCAGCGGGCCAGTTGGGGCAGATATCGGGTGGGAACGGGAATCGAGGACATGGGCGGCGCTCCGGTGAAGGGACCCGCCGAGGTTAGCACGCGGAAGAAGACCTGTTGAGTCTTCCCTCACGGAAAAGTCACCCCCGAGAGGGTGACCGTCCGGGTCATGCCCGCGTCCCACAGCTCGAGCACGTAGGGGCCAGAGGCCGCGCGCCCGGGCCGCTCCCCCTCCACCAGCACACGGTCCTCCTTGCCCGGCCCGAGTGGCCCCGGCACCCACACCGCCAGGTCCCACCGCGCGCCCTCCCCCACGAGCTGCGCGTGCGTGGGCGTCCACGGTTTGGACCCCTCGTTCCACAGCCTCAGCTCCACCGCCAGCCGTGTCACCTCGGACTCCTTCTCCCCGCCCGTGGCGCGGTAGCTCACCGCGTGCTCCACGTGGAAGGCTTCTCCGGGGCGCGGGGTGACCTCCTCGGTGATGACCTTGGAGCGGATGCCCTCCTCCCCCATCTGCCGCAAGACGAGCAGGCCGATGATCCCCCGGGGCGCCTCCCGCTCCGCGCGCTCGCGTGCCAACTGCGTCTGGCACTGCTGGTGCTTCGCCTCCGTCTCCTCCGCCTGTTGCCGGTACGAGTCGCACGGGCGCAGCTCCCGGTACACCTCCACCTGCGCTTCGGCCCGCGGAGACACCACCAGCGTGAAATCCGCGCTCGTGGGCGTGGCGCCATCCGCGAAGCGCACCGTCAGCCGCAACCGCTGGCCCGTCTTCAGCTCGTCCGAGGGCAGCAGGTTGAGCATGCGCCCGTCCTCCGACAACGACACCTGGAGGAAACGCTCCCGCTCCTCCACCACGACGCCCCCACTGCGCACGGGCATGTTGAAGAGCAGCGCGAGGGCGCGATGGGGGCTGATGAGCACCTCCCGGGCCTCACCGGCCGTGTCCGCCGTCACCGTGAAGCGCGGCGCGCCCGACATGTCCCAGGAGGCCATGGCGGGCTGGGCGGGGGTGGGAAGGCCCGGGTGGAGCAGCAGCAGCAACAGAACGGTGGTGGAGCATGGAACGGGCATGACGGGGGAACCTCCGAAGTGGACACGCTAGCAGAGACTTCTGACGTTGGCCCCGCCCTTCTCGCACTCCCGCCGCGCGCGGTGTCCCGTTACTGGAAGCGCTCCACCGGACTGATTTTCACCGAGGAGAAGATGATGGCGGCGTCCGGAGTGCTTCCAGGCTTCATCACCACACCCCGCTGGCCGTCCACCGAGGCGTCGTAGAGGTCGAAGCAGACGGAGTACGTCAGACCGTCGGGGGTCCGCGCCTGCGTGAAGCGCCCGTAGACACGCCCCTCGCCGAAGAGGAGCTGCCCGGTGTACACGGTTCTCGCTGGGAGCTTCCGAAGCGGCTGGCCCATGGTGAGCGTGACCACCTGCCCCGGGTGCACGGTGATGCGCTGACTGATGACGAGCCTTCCGTCGATGAGGAAGACCGCGCCGAGCTTTCCCCCAAAACCCTCGAACCCCAACACCCGCGTCATCGTCTCCACGGAACCCGCGGGGCACTCGGCGGGCGGAGGCACACGGGGGGCGGGCGCCGTGGGGCGCAACTGGGGCTCGGGGCTGGCGCAGGCGAGCTGACCCGCAGCCCACACCAGGGTGCATGTCTTCGCGGCGGTGTCGAGCAGCGAGCCCTGCTCGCGCCGCGGTTTGCGCTGGGGGGTGGAAGCCTGCTGAAGAGTCCTCACGCGCGTGCCATCCTTCCGGGGCGTCGCCAGGGCGACGGGCGCGGGGGTTGCGGCCTTCTCGGGCGCCGCGCCTCCGTCACCTTCCAGCGGCCCGGCCCCTCCCGCCACTTCCTGGCCGGTTTCCGTCACCCGTCGCATGCGGTCGCCGGACGTCACCTGGGAAGTGGGGACCGGCCACCACCAGAGCCATACCATCCATCCCAGCACCAACGCGGCGGCCCCCCAGGCCAGCGCGCGCCAGGACACGGGCCGTGCTCGCGGCGATGACGGGAAGTCCTCCGCCTTCGCGTCCCCCTCCGCTCCCGGTGGCGGCTCCTCCGGGGAGCGCGACAGCGTAGACGCCTCCGCCAGGGGCTCGGGCCGGCCCCGCCGAGGGAAGCGCCGCGCGTACTCCAGCAGCCGCCGCGCCTTCTCCCGCATGTCACCCCAATCCAGCCACGCCTCCTGGGGCGTGGAGGCATCCTCCGGGCTCCACTGCTCGCACAGCGGCACGTCCCAGGTGGCATCCGCCTCCGCCAGCACCGCCTCCAGCGCCGCCTCCACGGCCCCGGCCTCCGGGAAGCGCGCCTCGGACGACTTCTCGAGCATGCGCAGGCACAGCTCGCTCAGCGCCCGGGGCACGCGCGGGTTGAGCACGTGCGGCGGCGGGGGCTCGTGCTTCAGGATGAGGTCCGCCAGCGCGCCCTCGTCGGGCACCTCCGTGTCGAAGGGGTAGCTGCCCGTGAGCAGCCAGTAGAGGACGACGCCCAGCGCCCACAGGTCATCCGTGGTCCTCGCCGGGGAGTGCTCTCCGGCCCGCTCGCGCCGGAAGCGCAGGGCCTCGGGGCTGCGGTAGTGCCGGGTGCCCGGCAGCCCCAGGGGGTTGGTGATTTCGGGCGCACCCACGTACGTGCCCACCCCGAAGTCCACCAGCACCGGCCGCCCCTCCTTGTCCACCAGCACGTTGCTGCCCTTGATGTCCCGGTGCACCACACCGGCCGCGTGCACCCGCGCGAGCAGCCGCGCCACCCACCGCACCATGTCCGCCACCTGCCTCGCGGTGGGATTCCGTGTCCGGGCCCAGGCATACAGCGAGCGCCCCCGCACATACGGGGTGACGAGGTAGAGGAAGCGCGGGGCCTCGTGCGGCCACAACCCGTGGCACTCCACCGCCAGGCCGCCCACGCGCCGCAACCGCAGCCGCACCTCCAGCTCCCGCCACGCCCAGTCCGGAGAGTCCAGCGGCAGGAACTTGAGGGCGTATAGCCGCCCCGCGCGGCGCGCCCGGTACACCGTGCCCTGTCCGCCCTCGCCCAGCCGCCGCTCCAACCGGTAGCCGTCCACCACCGTCCCGAGCCCGGGGGGCCCTGCCTCCTCCCACTCCCGCTCGGCCCACCGCGGCCACTTCCCCGCCCACCGCCGCCCGGCTGAAAACCGCTCCTCCATGGCCTCGCTCATAAGTACGTGACCTCCCTGGTGGGTCAGTCTAACATGACCGCGCATGATGGGCTGGCGCGCACTCGAGCCCAGGCACGCAGGGCCAGGACCCCGACACCGGACGCGCACTCGTTGACGTCAACGAGTGCGGACATGAGAGGCATGGAGCGAGTACCCGCCCGCCCGGGAGGCACGCGCCCGGCCAGCCATGGCCTGAAGGGCGGGGGCAGTCCAACTTCGAGACAGAAGGTACCGCTCATGATCCCCGACTCCATCCAGCACTATCTCCAGCAGCAGCACGTGCCCTTTCTTCGCCACTGGCATCCGCGCGCGGTGACGGCGCAGGAGCTGGCCCAGGCGCTCCACGTGACGGGCTACCGCGTGGCCAAGTCCGTCATCGTCGAGGCCGACGGGCGGTTGTGCATCTGCCTCATTCCCGCGGCGGACACCCTGGACCTGGAGAAGGTCCGCCAGGTGCTCGGCGCGCGGGAGGCCCGGCTGGCCAGCGAGGGCGCGTTCGCGAACCGCTTCCCCGAATGCGAGCTGGGCGCGGAGCCGCCCTTCGGCCACCTCTATGAGCTGCCGGTGCTCATGGACGAGGGACTCGGCGTGGCGGAGGACCTGCTGCTGCGCGCGGGCTCCCACGAGGAGGCGCTCGAGGTGAGCGTCGAGGACTTCATCGGCCTCGAGTCACCGAGGATGGCCGCCATCACCCACGGGCACGCGGGGCATCAGCCGGTGCATCACGACATGCACCCGTGAGCCGCCGGGCTCAGGGCTGCTCGCCCTCCGCCGTCCCCATGTCCTCCTCCGCGCCCAGGGCCCGAAGGAGCATGGAATCCTTCGCGCCCGAGCCCCCACGCGCCCGGCTCCGCTCCTCCACACGCTGGCGCTCCGCCGCCTCCAGACGCGCCACCCACGCCTCCCCTTCCCCTCGCTGCGCCTCGGGCAGCAGCAACAGGCCCTCGCGCACCGCCCGCGCCGCGGCGTCGAACTGGTGCAGCGACTCGTGCAGCCCCGCCACCTTGAACCAGAGACTCCCACTCGGCTGCATGCGCACCGCGGACTTCCAGGACTCCAGCGCCCGCGCGCGCAACCCCTCCCGCTCGTAGCTGGAGCCCTCGAGCATGTAGAGCTGGGCGCGCTGCGCGTCGTTGGACACGAAGGGATTCACCTGCTGGAGCGACTCCCTCGCGCGCCGGGTCAACCCCAGCGCCACCTGCAGCCGCGCGAGCGCGAAGGCCCGCTCCACGTTGCCCGGAAACCGGGTCCCCACCGCCTCCAGCACCGCGAGCGCCTCGTCCCCACGGCCCAACGCCTGGAGCACGTCCGCGCGCAACAGGTACGAGGAGAGCGCGTCCGGAGCCCTCCGTGACACCTCGGCGCTCGCCGCCTCGGCCTCCGCCAGCTCGTGCCGCTCCAGCCGCACCCGGGCCTCGCGCTCCCAGAGCCGCACCGCCTCGGGCGCCGCGTCGAAGCGCTCGCGCGCCCAGGCCAGCCAGGGAAGGAGCACCTCCCGATGCCCCGCGCGCTGGAGCTGGGCGGCGAAGGTCTCCACGTGCCGCGCCGTGTCCGGCGTGAGCGCCCGCAGCTCCTCGAGGGTCCGCGCCCGCACGAGCGCCTCGCTCCACATCAGCGCATGGTCCCCCGCCTCGAAGGCCAGCCGGTACTCGAGGAAGGCCTGGGTGCGCTGCCCCAACGAGAGCAGGGCCCGCGCGGCCACGCGGTGGGCCCACGCATCCACCGGATTCAGGAAGAGCGCACGGTTGGCGAAGGCGAGTGCCCCGGCCGCTTCCGCACGCCCCGCGTTCGCATGGGCCAGGCCCATCAGGTCCTGCAGGGCATGGTCCGCCGGGTGCCGGTCGATGAGGGCGAGCCCCCGGGCGCGCACCTCGGAGAGCGGGGCCCGCGTGGTGACGAGCGCACCGAGCTCCGCCTCCGCCCTGTCCAGCGTGCTCCAGCCGGGAACCAGCGCCACCAGGGCCACCCCGGTGAGCACCCCGCCCACCGCGAGCACACGCAGGGGCGCATGGCCACGAGGGGCCTCGGCACGCGTCCGCTCCTCGGGGCGGGCCACGCTGGCCAGCGCCACCCAGGCCGCCACGGCGCTCGCGGGCAGCTCCAGGCTGAAGTCGAAGAGCTCATGCAGCCCGAGCGCCGCCACTCCCGCGAGCACCGCCCGCTCCGCCGCGCCCAGCCCCTCCCGGCGCGACAACCGGACGAAGCCCCACAGCATCACGGCGAGCAGCAACAGCCCGGGCACGCCGAACTCCGTGGCGAGCTGCAACACCGCGTTCTCCGGGTGCGTCGAGGTGTTGATGACGGGCCGCGTCTGGTAGCGGGGGAAGACGGACTCGAAGGCGCCGCGTCCCAGGCCGAGCGGGTAGGCCCTCGCCACCGAGGCCAGCACCGGCCACTGCTGGAGCTTGCTCTGGCGCAGCTCCTCCACGCTGTCCGCCGTCTCCAGCTCGGCCGCGAGGTGCTCGGAGGCCAGCAGTCCGCCCACCGCGAGCACCGCGAGGAGACACAGCAGCACCCGGGCGCCCCGGCGCCACGAGCGGGCCCACGGGAGCGCGAAGGCGAGCATCCCGAAGACGAAGAAGACGATGCCCCCGCGCGAGAGGGACAGCAGCACGCCCGTCCCGCCCAGCACCGAGGCCAGCACATGGGGCACCGCGCGCGTCCGCCCCTCGCTGGAGAGCGCGAGCCCCAGGGACACGGTGGCCGACAACCCGAGGAAGGCCGCGAGGTGGTTGGGGTTGCCGAAGGGCGTGACGAGCGGCGGCCGCGCGTGGACGAAGGCGATGACGCCGAAGAGGCTGTCGAGTCCGAGCAGCGCGTGCAGCAGGCCCAGCACGGCGATGGCCGCGCCCGTGAAGCCGAGCGTGCTCAACAGCCGGCGGCGCGCGCGTCCGGAGCGGCACACCTGCACCGCGGCGACGAAGGTGAGCAGGTACGCCAGGTGCCGGGCCAGCTCGCGCCAGGTGGCCGGCGGGTCCATCGACAGGGGCCGCGGGCCGTCCAGCCCCAGGGGCACGAGGACGAAGTCGCGCAGCCCGGCCGCCTCGGGACTGAGCACGGCGAGCAATCCCGGCGGCAACGGGACGAGCTGCAGCGCGCACAGGAGCGCCCCCGCGCCCAGGGGCAGCGCGAGCAGGGGCAGGTGCAGGGAGCGCTGCTGTCTCCACGCCCCCACACACGCCAGCACGAAGGCGAGTCCCGAGAGCACCACCAGCGGCCCGTGCACCCACGTGGGCGCGCTCCCGAGCGACAGGGGCAACACCGCCAGCAGCAACGCCAGCACGGCCTCGGCCCCGAGGGAATACCGGGACGTGCGCGAGCGGGAGTGGGACACGGAGGCCATGGACGGCTCCCGAGTATGGCACGGGTCCAGCGGGTCGCCCGGACTCCCCGCCCGCCTGAGCGCCAGGGCCGCACGGAGGCCGCGGGGCTCGGTGAGCAGCCGGAGAAGCGACCATCCGACCTTCCGGCCGCCATTGCTTGCATCCAGGACGCCTTCTGGCATCTTCGCCCACCCCATGCGCCGCGCCACCGCCCTCACCCTGCTCTGCTCCGCCCTGCTCGCCCTCGCCGGTTGCAAGAGTCCGTGCCGGCAACTGTCGGAGCGGCTCTGCGACTGCGTCGAAGCCTTCCAGCGCGACGACTGCATCCAGGCGGTGGCGGACCGCGAGCGGAGCCTCGAGCCGACCGACGAGGATCTCGCCGCCTGTGAGGAGCGGCTGGACACCTGCAAGATCGACGCGAACGATCGCAAGACGTGCGACCTGCTCCTGACGGACGAGGGCAAGGCCGCCTGCGGTCTGGCGCGCTGAACCCGGTCCTCCTGGCGAGGAGCCCGGCGGCTGCCTGAGCGCCCGCCTGTCTTGTCGCATTCCCGGAACGTCACCGATCCAGGACGGCATCGAGGTGTGCGCGGTGCTGCCCGCCTCCCTGGAGGAATCGGGCGACAAGTACCCGGTGCGGTGGGTGGACGTGGAGCCCCCGCGAAGCTCCGGGACGCGCGCTCCCGATGAGGAAGAGCGCGGTCCCTGGCTGCACTGAGACTACTTCCGGCCCAGGCCCATGTACGTGAAGCCCAGCTCGCGCATGCGCGACGGGTCGTAGATGTTGCGGCCATCGAAGATGACCGGGCTCTTCATCAGCGCCTTCATGCGCTCGAAGTCCGGGTGGCGGAACTCGTTCCACTCGGTGACGACGAAGAGCGCGTCCGCGCCCTCCAGCGCCTCGTAGGGCACCGTCGTGTAGCGGATGCGGTCTCCCAGCACGCGGCGCGCGGTGCGCTCGGCCACCGGATCATGCGCCGCCACCTTCGCGCCCTTGGCCAGCAGGCCCTCGATGACCTCCACCGACGGCGCCTCGCGCATGTCGTCCGTCTTCGGCTTGAAGGCCAGGCCCCACACCGCGAACGTGCGCCCCTCCAGCGAGCCGAAGTGCTTCAGCGCCTTCTGCACCAGCACCTTCTTCTGCCGCTCGTTGGTGCGCTCCACCGCGCGCAACAGATCCAACTCCATCCCCAGCTCGCGGCCCTTGGCCACCAGCGCCTTCACGTCCTTGGGGAAGCAGCTGCCGCCGTAGCCCACGCCCGGGAAGAGGAACGGGTAGCCGATGCGCTTGTCCGCGCCCATGCCCTTGCGCACGAAGTCCACGTCCGCGCCCACGCGCTCGCACAGCGCGGCGATGTCGTTCATGAACGAGATGCGCGTGGCCAGCATCGCGTTGGCCGCGTACTTCGTCAGCTCGGCCGAGCGCGTGTCCATGTAGAGGATGGGGTTCTCCGTGCGCACGAACGGCGCGTACAGCTGGCCCATCACCTTGCGCGCCCGCTCGGACTCCGCGCCAATCACCACCCGGTCCGGCTTGAGGAAGTCATCCAGCGCCGCGCCCTCCTTGAGGAACTCGGGGTTGGAGACGACGTCGAACTCCACCTCCGTCACCCGGGAGATGACCTCGCGCACCTTGTCCGCGGTGCCCACCGGCACGGTGCTCTTGTCCACCACCACCGTGTACTGCCGCATGGCCCGGCCCACCTGCTCCGCCGCCGCCAGCACGTACTGCAGGTCCGCCTCGCCGCTCTCGCCCTCGGGCGTGCCCACCGCGATGAACACCACCTGCGAGCGCGCCACCGCCGGCGCCAGCTCCGTGGTGAAGCTCAACCGCCGGTCCCGCGTGTTCTTGCGGATGAGCTCCTCGAGCCCCGGCTCGTAGATGGGGACTTCCCCCTGCTGCAGCTGGGAAATCTTCCGCGCGTCGATATCCACGCAGACGACGTCGTTCCCCGAGTCCGCGAAGCAGGTGCCCGCGACCAGTCCCACGTAGCCGGTTCCAATGATGGCGATGTGCATGAGCGTCCTGGCTGTCAGCAGCCGGGTACGCTCTTACCCGGGAGTGGCCTCGCGGGGGAAGGGGCGAGTGGCAGCCGGCCCCTCGTCTCACTGCCCGGTCAGCAACCGGCGCAGCCGCTCCGAGCCCCGCACATGGCTCATCTTCCCCGGCACGCTCGCCGGCTGGACGACCAGGCGTTCCAACAGCTCGCGCGTGGCGCGGCGCAGCGGCGGCAGGGCGGGCTCGAGCGCCTCGGCCGTCTGGGGGAAGAGCCCCGACACGATGGACAGCGAGGTGTAGAGGGCGCGCTCCAGCTTCCACGCCTTCGCCCGCTCCAGCAGCACCGCCACGTCCACGGGGCGCGAGTACACGCCGCCCATCGCCTTCGCCCCCGTCATCAGCTCGCGCAGGTCCACGAAGGACAGCCAGGGCACCTGGTAGCCCTCGCGCGCCTGCTCCAGGCACACCAGCAGCACCGCGTCCTCCAGGTCCGGGCGGAACAGGGAGGGGCCGTACATCTTCATGGGCTTCGCACGATCGAAGAGGCCCTGCACCTCGGCACGGCGGCTGGTGCCGAGCACGTCGGCGTAGAGGTGGATGGCGGTGCGGCCATCCGACAGCACCTTGACCGCGCCGTGGGCGGGCGCATCGGGCTCGGGGCGGAACTCGTGCTGGGCGAGGTAGCCCGCGAAGCCGTCCACGTCCATGCGCCGCAGCAACAGCTGAATTTCCAACACGGGGCGGAAGGCCACGTGCGGGTAGAGCGTGTCGGCGAAGGCCGCCGCGCCGATGAGGAGCAGCTTGCGGCCCTCCAGCTCGTCCACGCAGCGCTTGAAGTTGACGAGCTTCATCACGTTGTCGTTGACGGAGCCCGAGTAGATGCTGAGCAGCTGATCCCTCACCCACTCCGGCGCATCCGCTCCGGGCATGCGGTACTGGAGGTTGTAGGAAGCCAGCGGCGCCAGACCCTGGGCGATGGCCCAGTCCACGTACTCCTCCCAGGGAGCTCCACGCAGCGAGACACGGGGCGGGTCGAAGGAGGCGAGGACGCGAAGGGTGTCGAGGAGGCTGGTGGCCATGTCGCCGCAGCTTTAACGACTCCCGCGTACATGACGCAATCGGAAGCCGCACCCCCTGTCACATCGCCACCGCGGAGACGGGGTTGTCCGGATATGGAACGGCGCTGTCCGGATACGGACGGACAGGGGAGCCCCGCGCCCGGCGGTCTCCTGCCCGCTGGGAATGGGGGCGGGCTGGCACGAGTTCGGCATGTCTTTTCCGGACATGAGCCAACCGCCCTCTTCACTCCCCGCTCCGCAGGCCGAAGCCCGCCCCGTCGACGCCAGCGAGCGGCTCGCCCTGCTCGACGTGCTGCGCGGCTTCGCGCTGTGCGGCGTCTTCGTCTCCAACGTCCACATGTGGTTCTCCGGCCGCGCCTACATGACGCGAGCGCAGATGGAAGCCGCCATGGCCTCGGCCACCTGGGTGGACCACACCCTCATGTACACCCTGGGGCTCCTCGTCAACGGCAAGTTCATCACCATCTTCTCGTTCCTCTTCGGCCTGGGCTTCTCGGTGCAGATGATGCGGGCCGAGGCGCGTGGCGCCGCCATCGCCCCGCTCTACAGACGGCGGTTGGTGATGATGTTCCTCATCGGCTGCGTGCACCTGTTCGGGCTCTGGCTCGGCGACATCCTCACCACGTACGCGACCATCGGCTTCGCGCTGCTGCTGTTCCGCGAGCGCCAGGACAAGACGCTGCTCATCTGGGCCGCGCTCCTCATCTTCATCTGCATGCCCGTGGTGAGCGCCGCCATGAAGTACGTGCCCATGCTGCTGAGCGGTGGAGCGGAGGCGGGGCCCGAGGCGGCCAAGGCGGCCATGGAGCGCGGCAACCAGCTCCGGGCCGAGACGATGCAGGCCTTCTCGAGTGGCACCTACGTGGAGATGGTGCGCGCCAACGCGCGCCACTTCTTCGGCCAGTTCCTCCCGGGTCTCGCGGGCTTCCTGCTGCCCATCCTCGGCCGCTTCCTGCTCGGGCTCATCGCCGGGCGGCGGCGCCTCTTCCACGACGCGCCCCAGCACCTGGCGTTCTTCCGCAAGCTGCTGCGCTGGAGCCTGGGCATGGCGGGGATCGGCAGCATCTTCGGAATGGGGGTGCAGTACATGATGCGCCAGAAGATGCTGGAGCCCCAGTCGCCGTGGATGATGTTCCTGAGCCCGGTGCGGCAGCTCAACGAGATGGGGCTCGCCGCCGTCTACGTCGCGGGCCTGGTGCTGCTCTTCCAGCGCGAGGCGTGGCAGCGGCGGCTGATGGTGCTCGCCCCGGTGGGCCGCATGGCGCTGACGAACTACCTGAGCCAGACGGTCATCAGCCTGTTCATCTATTACGGCTTCGGCCTGGGACTCATGGGGAAGATCAGCCCCGGGGCGAGCATCGCGCTCACGCTGGTCATCTTCGCGGTGCAGGTGGTGCTCAGCCACTGGTGGCTGGGACGCTTCCGCTTCGGCCCCGCCGAGTGGGTGTGGCGCTCGCTGACGTACGGCAAGGCTCAGCCGATGCGCCAGCCCGTGGCTCCAACCAGTGCGGCCGTCACGGCCGTCTGACGCTCACACGGGAGAAGAGGCGCGGCACGGCCGCCTGGGAGGCTTGACGTCTCTGGGTGGCCGGAAGTTGGCTGCGCGCGCCATCCGCTCGTTCCTGGGCATCTACTGCAACCACTCTATCACCCTCTCCGGTGACGTGTTCCAGCTCAGCCCGGCCGCGCCCGGCGCGCCGAAGGTGACGAGCGTTTCCCTGTCGCAGTAGTCGGGCCTACTTCAAAAGGAGGCTAGTCGCAGGTGTATCCTACATTCCGCACATCGCGAAGCTGCTTTCGTACTGATTTCAGATGCGGCTCAATCAGGGCAGGCCTCAAATAATCGCGCCTCCGCTTGAAGCTCGAAGCTCGTTGATGGAAGGGACTTCATGGGAGCCTCCTCTCGGGCTCCTCCAATCTCGCGCAATCTCGCTGATGTTCTAGAGCTGCCTGTTTCTGAGCACTCCTGGGTGGATGTTCACCCATCATGTATCCACTGAAGAGGTCCCAGGCGAGCACTACCGCCGCATGCGGTACCTGTCCAATCCCTCCGTCAATGAGCGACCCAGCCCTCGTTCTGCGCCCTGAGGGCGGGCCAGGAGTAGAGGTGTATCCAAGAACAGCCTTGCCCCACCTCTGAAGTCGCCCCATCATCCTGACGTGCGAAGGACGGTTGACAACCACGGGCCTGGTACCTCCTCTGATGCCGATGAACCAGGTCTGGAGTCAAAGGTGGTGGGGGCGCTGCCCATCATCAACCATTTCCTTGAGTTGGCGGGGGTGGACGAGGCCCTCCAGCGCTTTCTGCCCCAGCCAGGCTCTCGCGACCGGCTGGCGCCCGCGGTAGGAGTGGGCATCCTGCTGCGCAACCTTCTGGTAGCCCGCGAGCCGCTGTACAGCCTGCGGGACTGGTGTCGTCGGGTCGAGGGCTCCCTCCTGGGACTACCTGGCAGCGGGGCGGAACTGCTCAACGATGATCGGCTCGGCAGGTGCCTGGACAAGTTGTTCGAGGCAGACCGTGCCGCGCTCATGACGGCGGCTGTCGTCCAGGCCGCGCGGAGCTTTGAGCTCAATCTCGAGGAGTTGCACAACGACAGCACGACCGTCACGTTGTCCGGGGAGTACGCAGACGCCAAGGGGCAGCGGAGGAATGGAAAGCCTACCCATCGCATTGTCCACGGCTACAACAAGGACCACCGGCCCGACTTGAAGCAGTTGCTCTACCTGCTGACGACCACGGCGGAGGGGGCCGTTCCAATCTGGTGCAGCGTCGAGCACGGGAACACCACCGACGACAAGACGCACATCGGCACATGGAGTGTCCTGCGTGAGCTGGTGGGAAGACCCGACTTTCTGTACGTAGCGGACTCAAAGCTGTGTACTCGTGAAAACATGGACCACATTGCCCGTCACGGGGGGCGGTTCATCACGGTGCTGCCACGGACCCGGGGGGAGATACAGTCCTTTCGTTCCTGGCAGGAGAAGTTCGGCGTCGAGTGGGTAGAGGTTCTACGTCGCCCCAACTCGAGACTGAAGGACGGTCCGGATGATGTATTCAAGGCCTATGAGTCACAATTCCCATCCGATGAAGGCTATCGGATTGTGTGGATATGGAGCTCACAGAAGGCCGAGTGGGACGGGCTGTCCCGGCGGCGGCGGGTGGCGCGGGCGACCGAGGAACTGCAGAACCTGGCGACACGGATACAAGCGCCCCGCTCACGAGTCAAAGACGCCGTGCATGCTCAGGAGTTGGTCAAGGGCATTCTGGCTCGCACCCGGACCGAGGAGTTGATAAACGTCGCGGTCGAAGTCCAAGAAGAAGAACGCTTCAAACAAGCAGCCCCTGGCCGGCCAGGAAAGCAGACCATCTATGTGCGAGTGCCACGGGAGAAGCTGCAACTGCACTGGAGCACTCAAGCCGCGGCGCTGGAGCTCGAGCAGGCGATGGACGGCATCTTCCCCCTCGTGCTCAACGACCGGCATATGACACTGAAGGATGTCCTGCTGGCATACAAGCATCAGCCTCGGCTGGAGAGACGCTTCGAGCAACTCAAATCCGTCCTGGATGTGATGCCCGTCTTCCTCAAGAGTCCAAGTCGAATCGAAGCACTTCTCTTCCTGTACTTCCTCGCGCTTCTCGTCTACTCGCTCATTGAACTTCAGCTTCGACGCCAGATGGCCGCCGAAGGCCTTGCTGACTTGCCACTCTACCCAGAGGAAAGAGCGTGCGAACGCCCCACTGCGGATAGAGTCCTGCACCTCTTTGGAGACGTGCGCTGCCATCGACTTCGGAGCCCGTCGGATGGGTCCTGCCGGATTTTCAAGGACAAGCTGACTCAAAGACAGGCCGTCATCCTCCAGATGCTCGGAATGCCACCGTCCCGCTACTTCACAGGGATTCAAGAGGTGCCGCGAAAATCATGAGTCGAAAATCCATGGGAAATCAGCTCCTCGATGTGCGGAAAGTAGGATATGGTCCTCATCAACCCCGAGTTCCACTTGCAACCGAGTCTGCACATGCTTCTCCTTGACAAAAACATTGACGATCTCGTCCGTATGGAACGGTTGCTCACCGACACCACCGAGGCCGACTGGGTCCAGGCTGCGGCAATGTGTGAGCCAATGCGCTATTGGAAGCCGTACCGCCAACCAACCTGACACATACACATCGTCCACCGATAGCCATTACCAGGAGTACAGCCCATGCACGCAAGCGGACATGCGATCATCACGCAAGCGAGCTTAAATCAGGCACAGGCCCAAAGCTTCCGGGCCGATCAATCCCCACCGGCCCAGAGCTGTCCACGTACTCTTGTCCTTGGCGCATTCTTCGACGGCTCAGGCAATAACATGTACCGCGATTACACCGGAGCGCTCGGGGCCGGCAGTGAAACCAACGTCGCCAGACTCTTCCGCGCATACCAGGATCACGACGATGCAGAGAAAATCCGCGAAAAGATTTATGTAGTCGGGGTCGGCGCAATGGACGCAGAAGCCGGCAGTGATCTCGTTGCGGAAATGGGCTCGAAGAAAGAGAAGCGCATAGCCCAAAGACTCATGGCAGAGGAATTTGCTCGTCAGATCCCTTTCGCTGGCGATGTCGGAGGCTTAGCCTCTGGGCTCGGAGGAAGGGAGCGGCTCATCATCGCGTATCGCTGGGCAAGGAGTTGGTGCACAGCCACCTGCGCTGACACGAAGAAAATCATCGACATCTATGGATTTAGCCGCGGGGCTGCAATGGCCCGCACCTTCGTCAAGCTTATCAACATGGGCTTACGGCGCGAGATCCCCAACCTATCCGTGAGATTCCTTGGAATCTTTGATACCGTGGGGTCATTCGGCATTCCTGGTGACGATGTCGACGTCGGACAAAACATGGGTATTACCCAAGGTGACGTCGGTGATGCACGGCATTTCACTGCCAGGCACGAGATCCGCCAGAATTTCCCGCTAACTGCACTTGAACTCGGTCATCGCGAGTACGCGGGAGTTCACTCGGACGTAGGTGGTGGGTATGCGGCGATGGAAGGAAAAACCACCAATCACCTCGCGTTTGTCCCGCTCAATGACATGCATCAAGCCAGCATGAATAACGGGGTCGAACTCAACACGTTGGCGTTCCCGGCTGGAGTTAGTATTGAGCAAATTCGAGCTGATTCCGAGAAGTACTTTCCAGCTGGCGAGATTGTCTTCGACCCGAATAGCAAATACGCTCATGAGCGCACTCAGTTCTACGAACGCTATATACACACCTCGCATAGCATGTTGCACCCAGCCCATTACCCTGAGCCGAGTCGCCAGCGCCGAATCTTTCCCAACCCACCAGTAAAGCCTTTTCGTAGGTTGCCGCCAGAATATGAATGGGTGGAGTAAAACCTACAAGGCGAGCACCGCGCGCAAGAGAACAAAAAGAAGGTCGGGCGAGCCCCCTTCAGAACATCCACAGATCCGGCAAGCAAAGGACAGCGTTCAGGCTGCACACTTCAGGGTGCATCCGCTGACGTCCACATTGAAGACAACAGCAACTGCGCCAAGTGAGGCCTATTGCGACCGGATGACTCTCAGAAGCCAGACATCTTGGAGAGAATCTCCTTCATGACCTCGGAGGTCCCGCCGCCGATGGTGATGAGGCGGATGTCTCGCCAGGCCCGCGCGATGTGCGTCTCCTCGATGTAGCCCATGCCGCCGAAGAACTGCTGGACGTCGTAGGCCACCTTCTGCGCCAGGTCTCCCGCGAACAGCTTCGCCATGGAGATCTCCCGCACCGGGTTCTCCTTCGCGTCGAACAGCGCCACCGCGTGGTACGTCAGCCGCTTGGCCGCCTCGATGGCCGCCATGTGCTCCACCAGCTTGTGCCGCCACACCTGGAAGCCCAAGAGCGGCCTGCCGAAGGCCTGCCGCTCCTTGCCGTACTCGAGCGCGTCTTCGATCATCCGCTCCATCCCGCCCACCGCCGAGATGGCTCCCACCAGGCGCTCGCCCTGGAAGTTCGTCATGATGTGGTAGAAGCCCTGGTTCTCCTCGCCCAGCACGTAGCGGCGCGGAATCCGGCAGTCCTCGAAGTAGAGGATCGCCGTGTCCGAGGACAGGTTGCCCACCTTGTCGAGCTTCTTGGACACCGAGAAGCCCTTCACGTCCGTGGGGAACGTCACCAGGGAAATCCCCCCGTACCCCGGCCCGCCCGTGCGCACGGCCAGCGTGAGGAAGTCCGCCCGCGTGCCGTTCGTGATCCACATCTTCGAGCCGTTGATGACGTAGTCATCCCCGTCCACGCGCGCCGTCGTCTGCATGTTCGCCACGTCCGAGCCCGCCCCCGGCTCGCTCACGCCCAGCGCGGCGATCTTCTCGCCCGCCAGCGCCGGGGCGAGGAACTCCCGCTTCTGCTCGTCCGTGCCGATCTCGTTGATGATCGGCGTGGCCATCTGGCTCTGCACCAGCAGCGCCATGCCCACCCCCGCGTTGCGGCTGCGCGTCAGCTCCTCGGTGAAGGCCGTCACGTACCAGTAGTCCAGCCCGCTGCCGCCGTACTGGGGATCATGGTTGATGCCGAAGAAGCCCAGCTCGCCACACTTCTGGAAGATCTCCCGGGGGAAGATGCCCGCCCGGTCCCACTCCAGCGCGTGCGGCGTCAGCTCCTTCTCCACGAACGTACGCACCGTCTTGCGGAAGGCCTCATGCTCCTCGGTGAACGGGTTCAGCATGGTCGCTGTGGCTCCTCGGGATGATTGATGGGTGAGTCGATAGTACAAGGGTCGTCCTCGCGGACAAGGACACTCATGACTTCTGTCACCCTCGCGTTGCTCGCGCTCCTGTCGGCCACTCCGGCCGCACGCCCCTCGGCCGAGGAGGTGCTCCGCACGCAGTGCCGCACCTGGGCCGCGGATCCGAAGAACCCCTGGGCGCTCGCTCATGGAATCGCCGCCGAGGGCCGCGCCTTCAAGGCCCGCGATGGCCGCCGCGCCGCGGACGTCATCGTCTCGGACTTCCTCCACCGCGAGGGCCCGGACCTCCGCTTCGACGCCTTCGCCGCCGACGGCACGCCCGTGGAGCCCCACCCCCACCTCCTCGTGAAGACGCTGCTGCTCGCGGGCGTCCCGGCCTCCCAGTCCTTCCGCGCACAGGGAGGCCCCGTCACCCTCGGCGCGCTCGTGGAGGACCTGAAGCGCGACTTCCGCCGCGACGCCGCCCTGTCGCCCCATGGCGCCTGGACGCTCGATGCCCTCTCCCACGCCCTGCCCCCGGGCGCCACCTTCACCACCGGCGCGGGCGAGACGGTGCGCCTCGACGCGGTGATGGACGAGGCGCTCGCCCTGCTCGAGCGGGAGCAGGCGGAGCTGCTGGCGGGAATGAAGGCCGGGCTGCCCCAGGTGCCCAAGCGCAAGCAGGGCATCTACGCGCACCCCTGTGGCGGGCTGCACCTCTTCCAGGCCGTCGCCAGCCACGCACGCCACCCCGCCGTGCGCAAGGCCTGGGGCCCCCGGCTCGACACCCAGGTGGACGTGCTCGTGTACCGGCTCGGCTCCGAGTCCCGTCAGTACGACGCCGCCCTCACCTCCGCGCCTGCCGCGTACCGCCTCCCCGTGCTCGTACAGATGGTGAAGTTCCACGGGCACTTCCTGGAGACGCTCGGCCGCTACCGCGAGGAGACGGGCTGGAAGCCCACGCCCGAGCAGTCCCAGGCGGTGGAACAGGCCCGCGCGCTGCTCGATGGCGCGGTGCGTCGACTCGAGGCCTCCGGTGCCTTCCGCGACATGGAGTCCGTGAAGGCGGCGCAGTACCAGCTCTACCTGGACCTCATCGGCGATGCCTGCCACGCCGCCCACGGGCTGAGCTACTGGAGGAACCACCCGGGAGGTTGATACAAACCTCCACCATGTCCTTTCCCCTCCGCCTCCTGGCCGCGAGTCTCGCCCTGGTCGGGCTCACGCTCGCCGGCTGCAAGAAGGAGAGCTGCCTCGGCAACGATGAAGGCTGCCGGGTCGTCAGCCCCTGCGAGAAACTGAGCTACTCCTGTGAGGCCGCCTCCGGCTCCCTGCTCGAGGTGCGCACCCTCACCCCCACGGACAAGCGCGTGGGCAGCCATGCTCCCAGCGAGGGCGCCGAGACCGTTCCGGGCGGCCTCAACGCCCTCGGCGCCCGCGGCGACATCCTCCTGGGCAATGACCGGGCGGTGGCCGTCATCGCCGGCCTCGGCAACACGAACCTGCTGGATCCCAACGGCGGCTCGCTGCTGGACCTGAGCGCCCGCGGCAAGGACAACGACGGCCTCAACCAGGTGCTCCAGGTGGTGGGCATCCTCCCCGGTGACGCCGCGCACTACACGTCGATGAAGATCATCGACGAGCGCCCCGCCCGCGTGGCGGTGCAGTTCAACGGCACGCTCGACGGCAAGCCCGAGTTCCCCATCCACACGATCTACGAGATGCGCCCGTGCGAGCCCGGCATCCGCGTGCGCACCGAGGTCCTCAACACCTCCGTGGATCCGCAGCTGTGGGCCCTGGCGGATGGCTTCTACTGGAGCGGCCGCGAGGCCCTGCCCTTCACGCCCTCGGAGGGCTCGGGCTACCAGCACCCGTCCTTCAGCCTCCTCAGCATCGGCGACGCCTTCAAGAAGTTCCCGTACCTGACGGCCGCCATGGCCTCGGATCCGGCCTCCAGCTACGCCCAGGTGGCCTGCGGCGAAGCGGATGTGCTCGAGGGCTTCCAGAGCGATCAGATCTCCTCCTCGGGCCTGGGGCGCACCGTGGTGCAGCCGCGTGACTACCTCGTCTTCGAGCGGTTCCTCGCCGTGTCCGAGCGCGGGGACGTGGCCGCCGCCGCGGACCTGGCCCTCGAGGCCCGGCAGAAGCTGCACGGCGAGAAGTACGTGACGCTCACGGGCGTGGTGACCCGGAACGGAGCGCCCGAGTCCTCTTCGGGCCGCGAGATCAGCGTGCTCGTCAGCGAGGGCGAGCTCACCACCGCCGCGGCCAACCGCGTCCCGTGGACCCAGGTGACACCTGACAAGGAGGGCCGCTTCCAGGCCCGCGTGCCCGCCGGCCGTGACTACGTGGTGGAGCTGCACGCCTTCGGCCGCAAGGTGGCCGACCGCCAGCTCGACAACGTGAACGCGGACACGGACGTGGGGACGCTCGCCGTGTCCTCGCACTCCAAGCTCACTGTGAACGTGGTGGATTGGGTCTCCAACGCGGGCCTCGACGCCGAGGTCTTCCTCGTTCCCGTGAATGACAACACGCTGAAGGACACCGAGGGCACGCTGCATGGCCGCTTCGGCACCTGCGCGCCGTGGCTGGGTCCGCCTCCGGGCCCCTCGCCCGCGTGCAACCGCTTCCTCGTCAATCGCCGTATCAATAACGGCACCGTCACCGTAGACGCCCCCGCAGGCACCTTCTACGTCTACGCCTTCAAGGGCCCCTTCTGGACCATCGACCGGAAGACCGTGACGCTCGGCGACGGGGACGTCACCGTGAACCTCGCCCTGTACAAGCTGGCGATCCAGCCCCTCGACACCGTGGGCGCGGACCTGCACGTGCACGGCGCGGCCAGCTTCGACAGCTCCATCCCCGAGTACGACCGCGTGCTCTCCTTCGCCGCCACGGACCTGGACGTCATCGTCTCCACCGACCACGACGTCATCTACGACTACGCCCAGACGGTGTGCGAGCTGGGCCTGGAGAACAAGATGAGCGCCGTGGTGGGCCTGGAGACCACCGGCCACATCCTCTGGATGAAGCGTCCCGGCGCCACCGTGCCCCTCGTCGTGGGCCACTACAACTTCTGGCCGCTCCAGTACGACCCGACCAAGCCGCGCAACGGCGCCCCGGCGGACGAGCTCGTCGAGCCCGGTGAGCTCTTCGACCGCGTGAAGGAGAGCGCCCTGCCCGCCCTGCGCGACCAGCTCCTGGTGCAGCTCAACCACCCGTGGGCCGACGCTGAGTTCGGCCGAGACCTGGGCTACCCGCGCGCACTCGCGCTCGACCTGACGAAGAACCTGCCCGCGAATGACAACGGCACCAACGCCGGCATGTACGTGCGCACCCCCAAGGGCGGCTTCGCCAACAACGGCCAGCACGCCCAGGAGGTGATGAACGGCACGCAGAACGACATGCTGCTGCCCTACCGCGCCTTCTGGTTCTACACGCTCAACCAGGGCCACCTGGTGGCGGGCACCGCCAACAGCGACTCGCACAGCCTCGCCGACAACACCGTGGGCCTGCCGCGCAACATCGTCTACACCGACGCCATCCCCGGCAAATTGTTCGACACCGCGAAGTTCAACAAGGCCCTCAAGGCCGGTGAGTCCTTCGGCACCAACGGCCCCGTCATCGAGGCCACCGTGGACACCGCGAGCGGGGCCCGCCGCTTCGGCTTCACCCCGCTGGCCCCCACGGCCGACGCGAAGCTCCGCCTCACCGTCTCCGCCGCCCCCTGGGTGCCCGTGGAGGAGGTGCGCATCGTCGTCAACGGCACCATCGTGAAGACGCTCAGCGGCACGGACCTCTTCCATCCGGAGAATCCGCTCGATCTCACGAACGTCGAGAGCAAGCTCGTGCGCTACAACGGCAGCCTCGCACTGTCCGAGCTGCTCGGCGGCGTGAGCGGGGATGCGTGGGTGGTGGTGGAGGCCGGCGCCCGCCTGCCGCTCGCCGCCGACCTCGGTGGCCCCGAGGGCAAGCCGGATGGCATCCCCGACACCGGCGACAACAACGGCGACGGCAAGGTGGATCGCGCCGACATCGCCGAGGGCTCCAGCTACGGCCCGCTGCGCACCCCGGCTCCGCCCACCAGCGAGGGCAACCCGCAGTTCCACTTCTCGCAGGTGGTCACCGGCGGCTACCCCATGTCCTTCACCAACCCCTTCCTCCTCGACCGGAACGGCAACGGACGCTTCGATGCCCCCGGCGTGGCCGCCCAGTGAATCGAGGGCACACCGTGAACCCGTCCCGACTGCTCTCCGCGCTCGCCGTCATGCTGCTGCTGCCCGCCACCGCTCGCGCGGAGGGCGGGTGTGAGCAGTGGATCTCCCCCGCGCTCGCCGAGGGCCCCCTCACCTTCGGCTTCCTCTCCGCCGATGTCGCCACCGGCCGCCGCGCCTGCCCCCGCACCGAGGTGGGCTTCGGCATCCAGGGTGGCGCCATCGTCGAGACGGAGAACTTCTACGGCGCCATCACCGGGGCCGGCCTGCTCTCCGGCAGCTACGCCGTGCGCCCGGACCTGGAGGTGTTCGCCACGCTGGAGGCCACGCGCTTCCAGTTCGTCCAGAACGCCACCCTCACCGGCACCACCCTGCACCTGGGGCAGCTCACCGTGGGCGGCACCTGGGTGGCGCTGACACAGGGCGCCTTCGTGCTCGCCCCGAGCGCGCGGCTGCAACTGCCCACGTCCTTCTCGAGCCCGAGGACGCGCACGCTCGGCGCCGAGGTGGGCGCCGCCCTGCTGTACCGGCCCAACAACCGCTTCGAGGTGCACGGCTACGCGGGCCTGGATGGGGACATGGGCGTGGGCCCTGGCCCCGCGCTGCCCCGCGCCGGCTTCCTGATGAACGTGGGCACCGAGTACGCGCTCTGCAGCGGCTTCGCCGCCGTGCTCGACGCAAACCTCCACTTCGGCCACCGCGCCGTGCTGGACTACGTGGCCCCGGCGCTCGGACTGCGCTTCCGCGCGGGCGAGCACTTCGGCGCGGAGCTCGGCGCCAGCCTCCCCCTGCTGGGGGCCGAGCGTGCTCTCGCCATCGGTGGGCTGAAGCTCACGTACCGCCTGTAACACCGTCCCCGTCCTGGAGGGCACACCCCCCAGGCGGGCAACACCCGGCCGGCCCCTGGCGGAATTCCCGGCTCGCGTCTCGTGTCAGTGCGGCCAGTTCCTCATGCCGCCGACTCTTCGACCTCGTGCTCCGCTCGCCCGCTCGACGCTCATCAAGATGGGCGCTCGCATCGCCGTCGTCATCGCGCTGACGACCTTCTTCAGCTACCTCCACATGCAGCACACGCTGCGCACCGAGGCCCTCGCGCAGCTGGAGCAGCATGTCTCCGAGCGGGGACAACGCGAGCAGGCCATCTTCCTGCTCGCCGAGGACAACCACGTCATCCTCAAGCAGGCCCTGGAGGAGCGCCTCCGCGCCCTGGGCCCCGAGGACCTCGGCCCGCGCTTCGAGCGGCTGTTCGTGCGCCTGCCCGACGGCTCGCTCCGCAGCCGTCCCGAGGGCTTCGATGGCAGGAAGATGGTGGGTGTCTTCGTGCCCAGGGGGGTGAAGGTCGACGAGGACATGCGCCGTCGGCTGCTGGCCTCGTACGACGTGCTCACCCAATACGGGCCCGCCTTCCACGTCCGCTTCTCGGACACCTTCGTCACGCTGCCCGAGGGGCCCATCGTCATCTACTGGCCCGAGCGCCCCACCTGGGTCCATGACGCCAAGCCCGGCTTCAGGGTCACCCAACAGGTCTACTTCTCCACCAGCCTGCCGGAGAACAACCCGGAGCGGCGGACGCGCTGGTCCGAGATCTACACGGACGAGGTCAGTGGCAAGTCCATGTCCACGTCCACCACGCCCCTGGACCTCGAGGGCCGGCACGTCCTGTCCATCAGCCAGGACGTGATGCTGGAGCAGTTGATGGCCCGCACCATCACCGATCACCTGCCCGGTGCCTACAACGTGCTCTCCCGCGATGACGGCACGCTCATCATCCATCCCGACATGCAGCGGAATGGCACGGGCGCCCCGTCCGGCACCGCGGGCGGGCAGGAGCACCTGCGGCGCATCATCGAGCGCGTGAAGGCCCGTCCGCCCGGGCAGTCCGTGTTGGAGCTGCCGGAGCACGACGAGTACCTCGCCGTGGCCCGGCTGAAGGGACCCGGCTGGAACCTCGTCACCGTGCTCCCCGAGCACGTGGTGTCCCAGCCCGCCCTCCTCGCCGCCCGCTACGTGCTGCTGCTCGGCATCCTGTCGCTCTCCCTGGAGCTGGCCATCATGGCCTGGGTCCTCAAGCAGCAGATCACCCGGCCCCTGCTCGCCTTCACCCAGGCCACCGGCCGCGTCGCCTCCGGCGATTTCCACGTGGAGCTGGACACCTCGCGCAACGACGAGCTGGGACAGCTCGCCCGCTCCTTCCAATGCATGGCCGACGAGGTGCGACGCCGCGAGCAGGCCCTGCGCGAGGCCAACGGCAGCCTGGAGCAACAAGACGCTGATGATCCTCGTCAACCTCGTCAGCAACGCCAAGTACGCCATGGACGGCGTGCCCGTGGCCGAGCGGCTCCTCACCGTGAAGCTGGAGCGCACCACCTCCGGGCTGGTGCGCATCCAGGTGCATGACAACGGCATGGGCATCGCGCCGGAGATGCTCACCCGCATCTTCCAGTACGGCTTCACCACCCGCGAGGAAGGGCACGGCTTCGGCCTGCACTCCAGCGCCCTGGCGGCCCAGGAGCTGGGCGGCTCGCTCACCGTCCACAGCGAGGGGCCCGGACATGGGGCCACCTTCACCCTGGAGCTCCCCTACGTCGCGGCCCAGCAGGCCGCGTGAGGGCGCTCCTTCGTCCCCCTCCAGCTTTGTGATGCAAGAAAGCGGGAAAAATCTTACAGTTCCACCATATGTGGGGGACAGAACATTCCAGCAACTTCCGGCAACCCGTCCCTTGAACCCGGCTCTCGACAGGGTGGTGGCCGAACGGCTTCTGCCCGTGTCCATCTATCGGCCCAGGAGCGAGCATGAGCAATCCCACGGACAAGCGGAGGATCCTCGTCATCGATGACTCCGAGGCCATCCACACCGACTTCCGCCGCATCCTCAACCCCGAGCAGCGCCGAGGCCGGGACGATCTGGATCTGCTGGAAGAGGCCCTCTTCGGCCCGGCGCCCACGCGGCCCCAGGAAGCCGAGCCGGAGTTCGAGGTGGACTCGGCCTTCCAGGGACAGGAGGGCCTGAGCAAGGTGCGCGACGCGCTGGCGGCGGGCCGCCCCTATGCGCTGGTGTTCCTCGACTACCGCATGCCGCCGGGATGGAACGGCGCCGAGACGCTCCGGCGGCTGCGCGCGGTGGCGCCCACGCTGAACGTGGTGCTGTGCTCGGCCTACTCCGACTACTCGTGGACGGAGATCTTCCAGGAGTTCGGCGAGCAGCAGACGCTGCGCGAGCTGCGCAAGCCCTTCAACGGCCAGGAGGTGCGCCAGCTCGCGCTCACCCTCACCACGCCGAAGGAGACCGCCGCGAAGTCCGGGTGAACGGGGCGCCCACACGGTACCCAGGGTCCCGCCTGACGAGCCCCCGCGTCACGCGGAATTCCCATGACGGCTCTGGTGTCCATTCCGTCACCCCCGGCCCCGTGATGGCCATTCGCCGGTGCAGGAGGTTGTATGAGCCAGTGCGCGAACAAGAAGCGTGTCCTCGTCATCGACGACTCCGAGGCCATCCACACGGACTTCCGCCGCATCCTCAACCCCGAGCAGCGCCGTGGCCAGGATGATCTGGAGCTGCTGGAAGAGGCCCTCTTCGGCCCGGCGCCCACCCGTGAGCTGGCCCGCGAGGAGCCGGAGTTCGAGGTGGACTCGGCCTTCCAGGGACAGGAGGGCGTGGCGAAGATCCGCGAGGCGCAGACGGAGGGCCGCCCCTATGAGCTGGTGTTCCTCGACTACCGCATGCCCCCCGGCTGGAATGGCGCCGAGACGCTGCGGCGCATGCGCACGGTGGCCCCCGAGCTGCGCGTGGTGCTCTGCTCGGCCTACTCCGATTACTCCTGGGCGGAGCTGCTGCGGGAGTTCAGCGATCTCCAGTTGCTCAAGGAGTTGCGAAAGCCCTTCAATGGCCAGGAGGTGCGGCAGCTCGCCCTCACCCTCACCACGTCTCAGGACGGCGGACCCGCGAGCGGCGTGAGCCAGTAGCGCTCGCGCTGGAAGGGATGGGTGGGCAGGGCCACCCGGCGCCGCGCGTACGGCGCATCGAAGGCGGCCCAGTCCACCTCCACGCCCTTCACGTACAGCTCGCCCAGCGTCTTCAACAGCCGCGGCCACTCCGCTTCGCCCGGGTGCAGGACGAGGGGCTCGATGCCCTCCGCCGTGGCCGCCGTCTCGCGCTCCAGCGGCTCCCCGCCCACCGCCCGCCGCAGGCCTTCCTCCAGGCCGAGCACCCCCACGTCCACCGCCGCCACGTACTCGCCCACGCCCTGCCCCACGGACCGCCGCGGCACCACGCCCCAGGCCCTCCACATCCGCGCCAGCGCCCACTCCAGCGCGAACACCACGGCCCTCCCGTACGGCGCCTCCTTCAACAGCGCCGGCTCCGCGCCGTACAGCACCTGCACCAGCGGCTTCTCCAGCACGCCCTTCAGCGCCGCCGCACAGTGCTCCACTGCCTCGCGGAAGACGGGCTGGGACTCGTACAGCTCGCGGCCCATACCGGTGGGCCACGCGCCTTCCGCGCCAAAGACGAACGCCACCCGCGGCGCCACCGTGACCGGGCCCCGCGGCTCCGCCGTCAGCAGGCGCTCTCGCAGCTGGGAGGCATCACGGCCCACCACCGCCAGCCGGTGCTCGAAGTGCGCCCGGCCCGCCGCCGCCGTGAAACACACGTCGCCGAGTGGCTCGCGGCCCTCCTCCAGCACCCGGGCGTAACGGCCCACCTGTGCTCGCAGCGCCTCCTCGCTCCGCGCCGACAGCACCAGCACGTGCTCCGGCCGCTCCACCTCCCGCTTCACCTCCGGCCTCGCCGGTGGCTCCTCCAGCACCACGTGCGCCACCGTCCCCGTCCTCCCGTACGACGTCACCCCCGCGATGCGCCGGCCCTGCGCCGGCTCCCACGCCGTCAGCTCCACCGGCACCTTCACCCCCATGGACTTCCAGTCGATGTGCGGGTTGGGGTTCTTCAGGTGCAGGTGCGCCGGGAGCTGCTTGTGCTGCATCGCCAGCACCACCTTCATCATCCCCACCACCCCCGAGGCCGCCTCCGGATAGCCCAGGTTCGTCTTCACCGAGCCCATCCACAGTGACTCGCCGCCCTGGCGCCCCTCCTTCAGCACCGCCCACGCCGCCTCCGCTTCGATCGGGTCCCCCATCGCCGTGCCCGTGCCGTGCGCCTCCAGGTAGCTCACCTCGGAGGGCCGCACCCCCGCGGTCTCCAGCGCCTGACGGAGGACGGCCTGCTGCGCCACGCCGTTGGGCACCGTGAACGAGCTGCTCGGGCCGTCATGACCCACCGCCGAGCCTCGAATCACCGAGAGGATGTTGGCGCCTCTCGCCTTCGCGTCCGACAGCCGCTCCAGCACCAGCACGCCACAGGCCTCGGCGCGGCTGTACCCGTCCGCGGACGCATCGAAGGTCTTGCACCGCCCGTCCGGCGCCAGCGCTCCACTGCACGAGAGGTAGACGCTCGCCTCCGGCGAGAGGATGAGGTTCACCCCCGCCGCCAGCGCCATCGTGCACTCGCCATTGCGCAGGCTCTGACAGGCCAGGTGCACCCCCACCATCGAGGAGGAGCACGCCGTGTCCACCACCAGGCTCGGGCCCTGGAAGCCGAAGAGGTACGACAGCCGCCCGGAGATGGCGCAGTTGGCCCGCGCGCCGATGAAGTACGGATCGATCGCCGCCAGGCCTCCCTGGTCCAGCGCGAGCTGCCCGTAGTCGTTGTTCATCGCCCCCACGAACACGCCCACCCGATCCCTCCGGGTGCGATCCACGGCGTGCCCGGCCCGCTCCAGCGCCTCCCAGGCCACCTCCAGCACCAGCCGCTGCTGCGGATCCATGCTCTCCGCTTCCCGCCGCGAGATGCCGAAGAACCGCGCGTCGAACCGCTCCACGTCCTTCAGGAAGCCCCCGCGCTTCGTGCGGATCTTCCCCTTCGCCTGGGGATCCGGATCGTACAGGGCGTCGGCGTCCCAGCGGCCCGGTGGGAGCTCGCTGGTGGCGTCCACGCCCTTCACCATCAGCTCCCAGAAGTCCTCCGGGCCCTCCACGCCTCCCGGCAGCCGGCACGCCATTCCGACGATGGCGATGGGCTCACGGCGCGCGGCCTCGGCCTGCTCCAGCCGCGCCTCCAGCTTGCGGATCTTCACCAGCTGCTGCTGCAACAACTGGCGGTAGTTGATCTCCTCGGACATGTCCGGCCCTCACGAATCCTTGGCGAGATCCTCGGCCACCAGCCGCGCCAGCTCGGCGTCGGACAGGGCGTCGAGCGAGTCTTCCAGCTGACCCTCGAGCTGGCCCTCGGGCTCGGGCCTGGGCACGGGGACGGGCTTCGTCTCCGGTGCCTTCGGCCGCGGCTCCTGGACCTCGAGCTTCAAGACGTTCTCCAGCAGGTGCCGCACCAGGAAGTCGATGGTGGGGTGGTCCAACGCCACCGTCGCGGGCACCGACACACCGAGCCCCTTCTGCAGCACGTTGCGCAGCTCGATGGCCATCAGCGAGTCCATGCCCATCTCCGCGAAGCCCTGGCGCCAGTCGAGCTGCGAGGGCTCTATGCGGAGGATGCGCGCGACCTCCTCCTGGAGGCCGCTGGCCAGCACCTGGTGACGCTCGTGGGGCAGGGCCGCCTTCAGCCGCTCCGCGAGCGGATGGCGCGGCTGCGAGGTGGCCACGGCCGTGCCCGGTCCAGGCGCGGGGCGAGCGGGTGCCACGGCCTCGTAGAAGGACGAGCGCCCCTTGGCCCCGAGCACCTCCAGGTATACCGGCCACTGCACGGACATGAGGGCCAGCTGGGGCCGGCCACTCGCGAGCGCCTCGCCGAACAGCGCGAGGGCCTGCTTCGTCGCGAGCGGACGGATGCCCCGGCGTTCGAGCGCTCGGGCCAGCGTCCCATCCGGCGCGCCCACCATGCCCGTCTCCGCCCACGGGCCCCAGTCGAGCGACTGCGCCACCAGCCCGCGAGCACGCCGCTCGTGGGCGAGCGCGTCCAGGAAGGTGTTCGCCGCGGCGTAGTTGGCCTGGCCCCGCGAGCCGAGCAGCGCCGAGGCCGAGGAGAAGAGGACGAAGAAGTCCAGCGGCCGGCCCTCGGTGAGCCGGTGCAGGTTCCACGCTCCCGCCACCTTCGGCGCCATCACCCGCTCGAAGCGCTCGAGGTCCTGCTGCGGCAGCGCTCCGTCATCCAGCACGCCCGCAGAGTGGACGACGCCGCGCAGGGCCGGTGAGTCCTTGTCGATGCGCTGGAGCAGCCTGGCCACCTCCGCCTCGTTGGAGATGTCCGCGGAGGCCACGGTGACCCGGGCTCCCGCCTGCTCGAGCGCACGCACCGCCTCGGAGGCCCGCGCCGAGGGCGCACGGCGTCCCACGAGCACCAGGTGACGCGCGCCCTGCTCCACCATCCACCGCGCCACCTCCAGGCCCAGTCCGCCCAGTCCGCCCGTGACGAGGTAGGTGGCATCCGCCCGGAGCGGGAGGGTGCTGGCGCGCGAGCCCGAGTCCTTGCGCAGCACCGGGTGCAGGCGCACGCCGCCGCGGAAGGCCACCTCGCGCTCGGTCGCGCTGCCGCCACTGCCCAGCTCGGCGTACAGGAGGTGGAGGCTGCTCTCGAGGTCCTCGGGGTCCAGGTCCACGCGGGTGCAACGCAGCTCCGGGACCTCCAGATCGATCACCCGGCCGAAGCCCCACAGCGGCGCCTGCGCGAGCGCGAGGCCCCCACGCGTGTCCTTCACCGCCTGGGCGCCCCGGGTGACGAGCCACACGGGAGGTGCCTCGTCGCGGCCCGCAAGCCCCTTCACGAGGTGCAGGACCGCGCCACTCGCCTCCAGCGCGGCCCGCTGCACCGACTCCGCCGAGGCGTCGTCCGCGGTCCGCTGGTCCATGCCCCACAGGTACACCACGCCCGCGCAACGGGCCGGGATGAGCGTTTCGATGGACACGCGCGCGAAGCCCTCGGGACGCACGCGGAGCACGGGCGCACCCTGCTCCTCCAGCATGCGCCCGAGCCGCTCGCCCACGCCCTGCGCATCCATCAGCAGCACCCAGGGCCGCTTGTCCGCCAGCGAGGCCGGGACGGGCTGGACCTCGGACGCGGGCTTCCAGGTGACCTCGTAGCGCGCCTCCTCCCGCCGCGCGTGCGTGTTGAGCCGCACCGCCTCGCGGTTCGCCATCCGCGCCCGGAAGCCCACCACCTCCGCCACCAGCCCCTGCTCGTCGAGCACACGCAGGTCGCCCCCGATGGGATCTCCCGCTTCGGGCCGTCCGCCGCCCTCGATGCGGGCATGGCACCACATCGTCCCCCGCGGCCGGCGGTAGACGGTGAAGCGCGAGACGCTGAAGGGGATGAGCATCGCCTCGGGGTGCCGCGCCTGGTACTCCAGCGTCCAACTCGTGAGCACCTGGAAGCACGAGTCCACGAAGCCCGGGTAGAGCGGGTAGTCCTCCAGCCTGTCCGGCAACGGAGGCAGCCGCATCTCGCCAAGAATCTCATTCCCCGCCCGGGCGACCGAGCGGATCCACTGGTACCCCGAGCCGAGCGTGTAGCCCTTCTCCCGCATGCCCCGGTAGAGGTCTTCTCCCTGCATGCGCTCCTGGACACGGGACAGCAGCTCCTCGCGAGGGGTCCACGGCGCCGGCTGCGCCTCCCGGCCCACGCGCACCCCGCCGCTGGCGTGCAGCACCCACGTCTCCGTGCCGCCGTCGTCGCCGAGCGACTTCACCTCGAATGCGTGGCCCTGCTGCTGAGGCGAGAGGATGACCTGGAGCGTGCGCTCCTCGTCCTCCGCGAGCACCAGCGCCTGGGGGAAGGCGAGGTTCTCCAGGGAGCACGCGGGCGTGCCCCAGGCGTCCTCGATGACCGACAGCACCAGCGACACGTGCGAGGAGCCCGCCGCCACGATCGTCCCGTTGAGGCGGTGCTCATCGAGGTGCCCCGGACGCGAGGGCCCGTAGGTCGTCTCGTAGACGAGCGCATCGAGGGCCGGAGAGCGCAGCCGGCGGCCGAAGTGCGGGAGGCGCTCCGTCTCGTGCCGGGGCGCGAGGGCCGTGCGAGGCGCCGCGCTCCGCCACCAGTAGCGCTGGCGCTGGAAGGGATAGGTGGGCAGCGTCACCCGGCGCCGCTCGTAGGGCGCGTCGAAGGCCGCCCAGTCCACCGCCACGCCCTTTACGTACAGCGCGCCGAGCGTCTTCAACAGCCGCGGCAACTCCGCCTCGGCCGGGTGCAGGGGCAGGGACTCCAGGCCCTCGGTCGAGCCCGTCTCCGCATGCACCCACGGCACCTGGCCCACCGCCATCCGCAGCCCTTCCTCCAGGCCGAGGACACCGGACTCCACCGCCGCCACGTACTCGCCCACGCCCCGCGCCACCATCGCCTGAGGCACCACGCCCCAGGCCCTCCACATGCGCGCCAGGGCCCACTCCAGCGCGAACACCGCGGCCCGGCCGTACGTCTCCTCCTTCAGCAGCGCGGAGTCCGCCCCGTACAGCACCTGCACCAGCGGCTTCTCCAGAATGCCCTTCAGCGCCTCCGCGCAGTGCTCCAGTGCTTCGCGGAAGACGGGCTGAGAGTCGTACAGCTCCCGGCCCAGGGCCGCGGGCATCTCGGAGTCACCGCCAAAGACGAAGGCCACCCTGGGCGCCGGGCCCACCGCACGCCCCGGCACCACGCCCTCCACCTCGCGGCCCTGCTCCACCGCCCACAGCAGCTCGCTCAGGTGCCGGGCGCTGCTTCCCACCACCGCGAGCCGGTGCTCGAAGTGCGCGCGGCCCACCGCCGCCGTGAAGCACACGTCTCCCAGCTCCGTCCCGCCCTCCTCCAGCACCTGGGCGTAGCGGCCCGCCTGGGCCCGCAGCGCCTCCGCGCTCCGCGCCGACAGCACCAGCACGTGCTCCGGCCGCTCCACCTCGCGCGTCCGCACGGGCCTCGGCGGCGCCTCCTCCAACACCACGTGGGCATTCGTTCCGCTGAAACCGAAGGAGCTCACCCCCGCGAGGCGCCGGCCCTGCGTCGGCTCCCACGCCGTCAGCTCCACCGGCACCTTCACGCCCATGGACTTCCAGTCGATGTGCGGGTTCGGCTTCTTCAGGTGCAGGTGCGCCGGGAGCTGCTGGTGCTGCATCGCCAGCACCACCTTCATGATGCCCGCCACGCCCGCCGCGGACTCCAGGTGGCCCAGGTTCGTCTTCACCGAGCCCATCCACAGCGACTCCCCGCCCTGGCGCCCCTCCTTCAGCACCGACCACGCCGCCTCGGCCTCGATGGGGTCTCCCAGCGACGTGCCCGTGCCGTGCGCCTCCAGGTAGCTCACCTCGGAGGGCTTCACGCCCGCGCTCCCGAGCGCCTGACGGATGACGGCCTGCTGCGCCAGTCCGTTCGGCACCGTGAGGCCGCTGCTCGCGCCGTCCTGGTTCACCGCCGTGCCTCGGATGACCGCGAGGATGGGGTCCCCCTGCGCCCGCGCCTCCGACAGCCGCTTGAGCACCAGCACGCCCGCGCCCTCGGCCCGCGCGAACCCATTCGCCGAGGCGTCGAACGTCTTGCACCGCCCGTCCGCCGCCAGCATGCGCGCCTTGCACACCGCCATCATCGGCTCGGGCGAGAGGATGAGGTTCACCCCCGCCGCCAGGGCCAGGGTGGACTCGCCGTTGCGCAGGCTCTGGCAGGCCAGGTGCAGCGCCGTCAGCGAGGACGAGCACGCCGTGTCCACCGCCATGCACGGGCCCTGCAAGCCGAGCGTGTACGCCAGGCGCCCGGCCACCACGTTCAGCGAGGTGCCCGAGGCGAACCACGCATCCACGTCCTCCGGCGCTCCCTGGAGGATGACGCGCGAGTAGTCCGCCGTGGTGATGCCCACGAAGACGCCCGTGCGCGTGTTGCGCAGCGCGCTCGCGTCCTGGCCGGCCCGCTCCAGCGCCTCCCAGGCCACCTCCAGCACCAGCCGCTGCTGCGGATCCATGCTCTCCGCCTCGCGCGGGGAGATGCCGAAGAACTGCGGCTCGAAGCGGTCCACCTCGCGCAGGAAGCCACCGGAGCGCACGTACATCTTCCCCGGCGCCTCCGGGTCCGCGTCGTACCAGGCGTCCACGTCCCAGCGGTCCGCCGGAATCTCCGAGATGGCGTCCGTGCCCTCGCGCAGCAGCCGCCAGTAGGCCTCCGGCGTGTCCGCTCCGCCCGGCAGCCGGCATGCCATGCCGACGATGGCGATGGGCTCGTCCGAGGCCACCGGGGTGTGGACCTCGGGCGCGGCGGCGGCGCGGGGGGCCTCCGACTCGAGCAGCGAGGACAGGTGCTCCGTGAGCGCCCGCACGGTGGGGAAGTTGAACGCCAGGGTCGCCGGCAGCGGAACGCCCAGCGCCTTCTGCAGCCGCTCCTTCACCTCCACCGCCATGATGGAGTCCAGCCCCATCTCGTTGAAGCCGCGCTCGTCCTCCACGGACTGGCCGGGCTGCAGACCGAGGATGCGCGACACGGACTCCTGCACCAGCTTGCGCAATGCCTCGCGCCGGACGGTGGCCGTGGGGGCCTCGCGCCAGGGGGCCGGGGCGGTGCTCTTCGCCACCGGAAGCGCCTGGGGCTGGGCGGCCAGCTCGGTGCGCAGCCGGGACAGCAGGGGGTGGGGGCCTCGGGCCTCGAAGATGGGCAGGAAGCGCTCCCAGCGGATGGTGGCCACCATTGCCTGGGGCACGCGCGCGCCCACGAGCCGCTCCATCCAGCCCAGCGCCTCCTGCCGGTCCAACACCTCCACGCCCATGTTCATCAACCAGCGGCCCTGCTCCTCGGAGGCGGCGCCACGGCCGCTCCAGAGACCCCAGTTGATGCTGGTGGCCGCGAGCCCCAACGCGTGCCGGTGCGCCGCGAGCCCATCCAGGAAGCTGTTGGCCGCGGAGTAGGACCCCACGCCCGACGAGCCCCACACCGCCGAGATGGACGAGAAGAGGATGAAGAAATCCAGCGGCTCGTCCCGCGTCAGCGTGTGCAGGTTCCAGGCGCCGGCCACCTTGGGCGCCAGCACGCGCTCGAGCGAGTCCGCGTCCAGGTCGCGCACCCGCGACGTCACGGACACCACCGCCGCGTGGACGATGCCGCGCAGCAGAGGCATGGACGCGCGCACCCGCTCGAGCAGGGCCGCCATGTCGTCACGGAGCGCCACGTCCGCCTGGGCCAGCAGCACCTTCGCGCCCGCGGCCTCCAGCTCGCGCACGCCGGTGATGCGATCGGCCAGCTCGCCACCCTGGGCCAGGACCGTGTCCCACTGCGAACGCTCGGGCATGGCCCGGCGCGCGGTGAGCACGAGATGCCGGGCACCCCGGCGCACCAGCCAGCGAGCCACCTCGAGCCCGAGCGCCCCCTGCCCTCCCGCGATGAGGTACGTGGCCTCGGCCTGGACGGGCACGGGCTTGGACTCTGGAGACTCACGCTCCACCAGCCGCGCCACGTAGCGTTGGCCGCCTCGCAGCACCACCTGGTCCTCGTCCCGCGCCGTGCGCAGCTCCTCCCAGAGTTGCCGCGCGCCGTCCTCGGGGCCCAGGTCGATCAACCCGCCCCAGCGGCCCGGGCTCTCCAGCGCCACGCTCCGCCCGAGTCCCCACAGCGTCGACCGCGCGGGCTCCACCTTCTCCGCACCCGGGCCCACGGCCTGGGCGCTCCGGGTCACCACCCACAGCCGTCCACCGGGCTCCGGCGCGCCCTCCACGACGCGCAGCACGGAGGCCACGCTGGCACAGGACTCGCGGATGCCCGGGCCTTCCACGCTCGTCACGTCCAGGGCGCCCAGGTACACCACGCCCGCGCAGGGCGAGCTCGCGGAGAAGCGCTCGCGCCACACCCGCTCCAGGGCCGAGGCATCGCCCGCGTCCACCTTCACGCAAGTGCCACCCTGGGCCTCGATGCTCGTGGCGAGCTGCTCGCCCACTCCGCCGCGATCGCACAGCAGCAGCCAGGTGCCGCTCGCCGGTGCGGGCTCGGACGCCGGGCGCGGTGCGGGCTGCCACTCCAGCGCGTAAAGGTCACCCCGCGTGCCGTCCGGAGCCTGCGAGGTGACGTCCTGCTCTTGCCCGGCCTGTGAGGAAGACCTACCGGCGGAGGCCGACTCCGGAATGGCCCAGTACCGCTGGCGCTGCCAGGGGTAGCGCGGCAGCACCACCTTGCGGCGAGCGGGCTCGGGGTCCACCTTGCTCCAGTCCACCGCCTGGCCCCGGACGAACAAACGTCCCAGGGCGCCCAGCACCTGCTCCAGGTCATCCTTGCCCTTGCGGAGCGACGGCAGCCACTCGGGCCCGTCCCCCAGGCACGTCTTGCCGAGCCCGAGCAACGTGGTGTGCGGGCCGATCTCCACATAGGTGTCGATGTCCAGGCCGCGCAGCGACTCCATGCCCTCCTGGAAGCGCACGGCCTCGCGGGCATGACGGCGCCAGTAGCCCGGAGCACCCAGCTCGTTGGGACCCACCGGCCGGCCCGTGACGTTGGAGATGAGCGGCAGCTTCCCGGGAGACCGGGCCATCCGGGACGCCCGCGCCTCCAGCGCCTCGAGCATCGGCTCCACCAGGGGCGAGTGGAAGGCATGCGAGACGTTGAGCTTGCGCGTCGCGATGCCCTGGGCCTCCAGTGCCGAGGTGACGCGCTCCACGGCCTCGGCCGCGCCGGACAGGGAGAGCTGGCCCGGTCCGTTGTACGCGGCGATGGACACGCGGTCCTGGTACGGCGCGAGCAGCGGTGCCACCTGGTCCTCGGTGGCGAACACCATGGCCATGACTCCGCCCGGAGGCAGGGCCTGCATGAGCCTGCCGCGCTCGGCGATGAGGTCCAGCGCGTCCTCCATGGAGAGGATGCCGGCCACGCACGCCGCGGCGAACTCGCCCACGCTGTGTCCCATCACCGCGTCCGGAACCACGCCCCACGAGCGCCACAGCTCGGCCAGCGCGTACTGCAGGGCGAACATCGCCGGCTGGCTGTAGCCCGTCTGGTCGATGGGAGACGAAGCGCCATCCCGCGGGTACAGCACGGACAGCAGATCCATCCTCGGCTGCAGCCGCGCGGCGCACCGGTCCAGCGCGTCGCGGAAGACGTCCGAGGTGTCGTAGAGCCTCCGGCCCATGCCGGCGAACTGCGCGCCCTGGCCGGTGAAGAGGAAGGCCACCCTGGGTGGAGCGTTGCCCGCCCTGCCCTGCGCCACCTGCTCCGGCTTCGAGTCCGAGGCGAAGGCGGACAGGCTCGCGGCGAGGGCCTGCGTGGAGCCGCCCACCACGGCCAACCGGTGCGGCAGGCGCGCGCGGGTGGTGTTGAGGGTGAAGCACACGTCCGCCGCGTCCAGCTCCGGGTGGGCGGTGAGGTGCTCGGCCTGACGGCGCGCGAGGGCCACCAGCGCCTCCTCCCCGCGCGCCGAGAGCGTCAGCAGGTGCGTGGGGCGAGGCACGGGCGTGCGCGTGGGGGCAGCCGGGGGAGGCGCCTCCTCCAGGATGATGTGCGCGTTGGTGCCGCTCATGCCGAACGCGCTCACGCCGGCCAGCCGGGGCACCGCCGAGCGCTTCCACGGCTGGAGCTCGGTGGGGACGTAGAAGGGAGTGCCCTCCAGCCGGATGCGTGGGTTGAGGCGGCTGAAGTTGAGGTGCTTGGGGATGGCCTCGTGCTGGAGCGCGAGCACCGTCTTCATGAGGCCGGCGATGCCCGCGGCGGCCTCCAGGTGGCCCATGTTCGTCTTCACCGAGCCGAGCGCGCACCGCGAGCCATCCGGCCTCGGCCTGCCCAGCACCTCCACGAGCGCCTCGACCTCGATCGGGTCTCCGAGGGGCGTGCCGGTGCCATGGGCCTCGATGTAGCCGAGGGCCGAGGGGTCCACCTTCGCGCTCGCCAGGGCCTGCCGCAGCAGGGCCTGCTGGGCGAGCATGTTGGGCGCGGTGAGTCCCTGCGAGCGTCCATCCTGGTTGACTGCGGAGCCGCGGATGACGGCGAGGATGGTATCGCCCTGGGCCTGCGCGTCCGACAGGCGCTTGAGCACGACGAGGCCGCAGCCCTCGCCACGCACGAAGCCATTGGCGCGGGCGTCGAAGGCACTGCACCGGCCGTTGGGAGAGAGCGCCTGCATGCGCAGGAGCGTCTCCGTGACGGACGGGTCCAACACGAGGTTCACGCCACCGGCGAGCGCCACGGAGCACTCACTGGCGCGCAGGCTCTGGCAGGCCAGGTGGATGGCCACCAGCGAGGACGAGCACGCCGTGTCCACCGCGAGGCTCGGCCCCTGCAACCCGAGCGTGTACGAGACGCGCCCGGGCGGAAAGCAGTGGCCGTTGCCGGTGCCGTAGTAGGCGTCGATGCGCTCGGGCTCGGTGGGCAGCAGCCGGTAGTAGTCATCTCCGGTGAGCCCCACGAAGACGCCCGTGGCCGACTGCGCCAGACGCTCCGGATCCTGCCCCGCGTGCTCCAGTGCTTCCCAGGCCACCTCCAGCAACAGGCGCTGGCGCGGGTCCATGCTGGAGGCCTCGCGCGGGGAGATGCCGAAGAAGGCCGCGTCGAAGCCGCTCACGTCCTCCAGGTACCCGGCCCAGCGCGGTGCACTCGCGTCCGAGCCCACGCGGCGTGAAGCGGGCTCGCGGCGGACGGCATCCCGCCCGGCCGACAGCAGCTCCCAGTACGCCTCCGGCGTGTCCGCTCCGCCGGGGAAGCGGCACCCCATTCCGATGATGGCGATGGGTTCGGTGCGGGCCCGCTCGAGCGAGTCGATACGGGCCTGCATCTTCTGCATCGCCATCACCGCACGAGCCAAACGCTGCTTGAGCTCGTCCTTGACGTCTTCACTCACTGCGTGTCCTCCCAGCCCGCCAGCGCGTCATCCACCATCTCGAGCAACTTCCCTTCCGACAGCTCCGCGAGCTGGTGGGCGTCTGGCTCCGCTTGCGCGGGGGACCGGTTCATGAGGATCGGCTGCTCCGCCGGGGCGGCGGGAGCCGGTGCATCGGCCTGCTTGGGGGTGAGGCCCAGCTGATCCAGCAGGTACACCGCCAGCGCCGCCAGGGTGGAGTGCGCCCACAGCAGCGTCACCGACAGCTTCAGCTCCAGGGTGGCCTCGATGCGGTTGCGCAGCTCCAGGCTCATCAGCGAGTCGAGCCCCAGGCCGCGGAACGGCTCGTGCCGGCCCACGCGCGACGGATCGATGCGCAGCACCTGGGCGAGCCGCTCGCGCAGGTAGGTCTCCATCTTGCCCGTGCGCTCGCTCGCGTTGGCCCGCCGCAGCTCCAGCAGCAGGGCGGAGCGGCCGCGCTGACCCTCGCCCTGGCGCTCCGCGGCCAGCTCCTCCCAGATGCGCAGCGACGCCGCGCTCGGGAAGAACTCCAGCCACTGGCGCACGTCGAGCGACACCGCGCCCACGTGCACCGCGCCCTCCTGGAGCAGGCGCTCGAGCATCATCTCGCCCTGGCGCGGGGTGAAGCTGGCCATGCCCTGGTGCGCCAGCCGCTCGCCGCGGTTGGCGTGCGCGGCGGCCAGACCGACCTCGGAGAAGGGACCCCAGTTCACGCTCAGCGCCGGCAGGCCCTGCTGGCGCCGGTAGTGGGCCAGCGCATCCATGGCCGCGTTGGCCGCCGCGTAGTTGCCCTGGCCCGGCAGGCCCAGCAGCGCGGACATGGACGAGTAGAGGACGAAGAAGTCCAGCGACTCGTCGCGGGTGAGCATGTGCAGGTTCCACGCGCCCTGGATCTTCGGGGCCATGACGGTGCGGAAGCGCGCCGGCTCCTGTTGCTCCAGGGTGCCGTCATCGAGCACGCCCGCGCAGTGCAGCACGCCGCGCAGTTGGGGCATTTCTCCCCGCGTACGCGCCACCACCTCGGCCAGGCGCCGGGCGTCCGCCACGTCCGCCTTGGCCACCTCGACACGCGCGCCCTGGGCCCGCAGCGTCTCCAGCTCCTTCTGCACGGCCTCGGAGGGAGTGCTTCGGCCGGTGAGCAGCAGGTGCCGCGCGCCATGCCCCACCAGCCAGCGGGCCGCTTCCAGGCCCAGGCCGCCGAGGCCACCGGTGATGAGGTACGTCGCGTCCTCGCGCACCCGGAAGCCCGCGCGCGGCGGCACCACGCGCAGGTGCGGATCCTCCATGGTGACGACGAGCTTGCCCACGTGCTGGCCCTGCGCCATCTCGCGGAAGGCCTCGGAGGCCAGCGACACGGGGAAGGCGCGGTGGGTCACGGGCTTCAGCCTGCCCGAGGCCATCTGCTCCACCACCTCGTGCAGCAGCCGCGAGCACAGCGCCGGGCGCTGCTCCCGCAGGCCCACCAGGTCGATGGCCGCGTAGATGAGGCGGCGGCTGAACTGCGACAGGTCCAACGCGCGTCCGGCGTGGATGTCGCGGTTGCCCACCTCCAGGAAGCGGCCGTCCGGGGCCAGCACCTCCATGCTCCGGGTGATGGCGTCGCCGGAGAGGGAGTTGAGCACCGCGTCCACGCCCTCGCCATTCGTGAGGCGCATCACCTCGTCGGCGAAGGCCAGCGTGCGCGAGTCCATCACGTGCTGAATCCCCAGGGAGCGCAGCAGCTCGCGCTTCTCCGGGGTGCCCGCGGTGGCGAACACCTCCACGCCCAGGGACCAGGCGATCTGCACCGCCGCGAGGCCGAGTCCGCCCGCGGCCGAGTGGATGAGGACGCGCTCGCCCTTCTGCAGCCGGGCCAGGTGGTGCAGCGCGTACCAGGCCGTCATGAAGACGCTGGGGATGGAGCTGGCCTCGGCCGCGCTCATGCTCGCGGGGCGGCGCACGGCGAAGCGTGCATCCGTGACGACGTGCGAGGCCATGGCCGAGGGCGTGAAGGCCACCACCTCGTCACCGGCCTTCAGGTTCGTCACCCCCTCGCCCACCGCCACCACGCGGCCGGCGCAGTCGAGCCCCAGTGGCAGGCCCTCCAGCGGCACGCCGGGGGCCCCGCCCTTGCCCTTCATGACGTAGAGGCCCATGGTCTTCATCACGTCGATGAAGTTGAGGGCCGAGGCCTCGACGGCGATCTCCACCTCGCCCGGGCCGGGCTTGCGCCGCTCGGCCATGCGCACGGACACGCCGCCGAAGGAGCCCGCCGGGGGCGTCTCCACCTGGAAGGGCCGTCCCGCCGCGGGCAGCAGCGGCTCCAGGAACATCTCCTTCGCGCCCGAGCGCCGGACGAGCCGCGCCACGAAGCGCGCACCGCAGCGCAGGGCCACCTGCTCGTCCTCGGCGCGCGCGGCCAGCTCGCGGCCCAGGGCCTCCACGTCCACCAGGGGCGAGGAGGGGTCCAGGTCCACGCACGTGCAGCGCAGCTCCGGGTGCTCGTGGCCCACGGCGCGGCCCAGGCCCCAGAGGGCGGCCTGGAGCGCTCCCGTCGCGGGCGAGCCCTGCACGGGGTAGGCGCCCCGCGTCACCAGCCACAGGCGCGGCGGATCCCTCCACCCGAGCCGCAGCACCTCCTGGACGATGCGCAGCGCGCCGCCGCAGGCCCGCACCGCCTCGTCGATGGCCTTCTCTCCCGGCATGTCCGGGGCCGGCATGTCCAGGCCCCACAGGTACGCCACGCCCGCGCAGGCGCCGCCGGACGGCAGGCACTGCTGCAACATGGCGCGCAGGTCCTCGCGCGAGCCGGGCGTCACCGCGAAGTGACGGGCCCCCAGCTTGCGCAGGCCCGAGCCCGCCTCCACGCGGATGCAGGCCCCGCCCCAGGACTCCAGCATGTCCGCGAGCGAGGCGCCCACGCCGGACGCGTCCTGGAAGATGAGCCAGGGCGACTCGTCCGAGCCGGGCTCGAACACGGCGGGCAGGCCCATCCGGCGCCAGGCCAGCTCGAAGAGCGAGCGATCCTGCTCGGAGCGGGCGCGGCCATAGCGCGTGGGCAGCGCGGAGAGCTCCAGGCCCTCCACCTCGACGAGCGGCACGCCCTGCCCGTCGAGCAGGACGACGTCGCCCTCCAGGGGCATGCCCTTGCGCCAGGACTCGGGTGGCGGCAGACGCGCATGGGCCCACTTCGGCGAGCCCTTGCGCAGCACCTCGAAGCGGCGCAGGCGGACGGGGACGAAGGTGGTGTCACCGGCGGGCAGGGCCTCCAGCAGCACCTGCAGCGCGGCGTCGAGCACCGCGGGGTGGAGCTCGCCCTGCTGCGCGAGCGACTCGGGCGGAGAGAGGCGGCCCACGGCCTCGCCGTCCTGGCGCCACACCTCCTTGAGTCCGCGGAAGGTGGGGCCGTACTGGAGCCCGCGCTGCTCCATGTCGAGGTAGTGCACCTCGGTGAGGCGGACCTCGGAGCACCGCCGTTGGATGTCCTCCACCCGTACCGCGGGCAGCGCGCCACGCCCGTTGGAGTCGGACGCGCGCACGCGGCCCTGGGCATGCAGCGTCCACATCTCCGCGCTGCTGCCGCCGGGGGTGGGGATGAAGCTGGACACCTTGAAGGAGATGGCTCCCGTGGAGCCCACGTCCACCAGCAGCTCGGCGCGGCGGGTGCCGTCCCCCAGCAGGGCCAGCGCCTCGTGGATGCGCACGTCCTCGAGCGTCCATGGCCCGGGGCCGAGCGCCGACTGCACCGCCGTGGACACCCAGTCCAGGTACGCCGTGGTGGGCAGGATGATGGTGCCCTGCACGCGGTGGTCTCCCAGCCAGGGCAGGTTCTGCGCGCCCACCTCCACGTCCCAGAAGAAGGCCCCGGGACGCAGCGACGAGCGGCGCACCGGCCCCAGCAGCGACTGGTTGCGCTCCTCGCGGGACTGCTTCGGGACGGGGCTCGCGCCGGGCTGGAACCAGCAGTCCTGGCGCTGCCACGGGTAGTCGGGCAGCCGCACCAGCCGGCCCCCTTCCGGGTGCAGCGCCTTCCACTCCACGTCGCGGCCGGCGGCATAGAGGCCGCCGAGTGTCTCCAGCATCACCTCGCGCTCGGGCTGCTCGCGCCGCACGGACGGCAGCACGGTGGCCTCCATGCGCAGGTGGGCGATGGTCTGCTCGATGGCGGGCAGCAGCACCGGGTGCGGGCTCACCTCCACGAAGAGCGAGTGCCCGTCATGGGCGAGCCGCTCCACCACGGGGGCCAGCAGCACGGGCTCGCGCAGGTTGCGCACCCAGTAGGCGGGCTCCAGGTCCTTGCCGTCCGTCACCTCGCCCGTCACGGTGGAGAAGAGCGACACCTCGCCGCGCCGGGGCGCCAGGCCCTCCAGCGCGCGCAGCAGATCCTCGCGCAGCGGCTCCATCTGCGGGCTGTGCGAGGCCACGTCCACCTTCACCCGGCGGCAGAAGACGTTGCGCGCCTCCAGCTTCTCCAGCACCTGGGCGAGCGCGTGCGGCTCGCCGGAGAGCACGGTGGAGCGCGGGCTGTTGCTGGCCGCCACGGACAGCCAGTCCTCGAGGCCGCGGATGGCCATGCGGGCCTCGTCCAGGGTCAGCTCGACCATGGCCATGCCGCCCTGGCCGCTCACCCGGCGCAGCAGCAGGCTGCGGCGGCAGATGATGCGGGCCGCGTCCACCAGGTCCAGAGCGCCGGCCACGTGCGCGGCGGCCACCTCGCCCATGCTGTGGCCCACCACCATGTCGGGCACCACGCCCCAGGCGCGCCACAGCCGGGCCAGCGCCACCTGGATGGAGAAGAGCGCGGGCTGCACCTGGTCGATGCGCTCCATCCACCCCGGGTTGTCCGAGGCCAGCAGGTCCATCAGCGACCAGTCCACGAAGCGGCGCAGCGCGGCGTCACACTGCTCGAGCGCGGAGCGGAACACGGGCTCCTCGGCCATGAGCCGGCGGCCCATGCCGAGCCACTGCGAGCCCTGGCCCGGGAAGACGAACACCACGGGCTGGTGCCGGCCATCCGCGTGGCGGGTGACGGAGAGTCCCGGGCGGACCTCGCCGCGCAGGAAGGCGGACAGGCCGTCGCGGGCCTCGGCGGAGGTGCGGGCCAGCAGCGCCATCCGGTAGTTGAGGTGGCTGCGGGTGACGGACGCCGAGTAGCAGACGTCCCGCGGCGACAGGGGGTGCGACTCCAGGCGGGCGATGACGCGGCGGGCGGCCTCCGCGAGCGCCTCGGGCGTCTGGGCGGACAGGGGCAGCAGGTGCGTGCGGCCCGGAGCCAGGGCGGGGGGCTTGTCGGAGGGCAGCACGGCCACCGGCGTCTCCGGCGGCGGCAGCGCCTCCCAGCGCACCGGGACGCCCCGCACGTGCAGCGCGCCGAGCGCCTCCAGCAGGGCGGCCCGCGCCTCGTCGCGGCGCAGCGAGCCCACCACCACGCCCGTGCGGCCGGCCTTGCGCAGCAGCTGCTCCACCGGACGGCACAGCACCGGGTGCGGGCTGAGCTCCACGAAGGCGTCCACGCCCTCGGCCATCAGCCGTTCCACGGCCTGGGCGAAGCGCACCGGCTGGCGCGGGGTGCGGCAGCGTGCGTCTCCGAGGCGTCCATCCGGCCCCACCTCGCGCGCCACGGTGGACACCCAGCGCACGCCCTCCTGGCGCTCCCACAGCTTCTCCTGGGCCGCCTCCAGCTCGTCGCGCAGCGGCTCCCACTGGCTCAGGCGGCTGGCGCGGTACACCTTCCACACCGCGTCCGCGGCCTCCAGTCCTCCGGCGATGCACGCGGCGGCCACCTCGCCCACGCCGTGGCCCACCACCACCTCGGGCTCCACGCCCCAGGCGCGCCACAGCGCCGCCAGCCCCACCTGCACCGCCAGCGTCAGCGGCTCGGCCGCGTCCTCGTCCGACAGCACCCGCGCGTGCGGATCCCTCAGCGCCTCCACCAGCGACCAGCCCGCCAGCGGCATGAAGGTGGTGTCCAGCGCCTCCAGCCTCGCGCGGAACACCGGCTCCGTGGCCAGCAGCTCGCGGCCCATGGCGGGCCACTGCGAGCCCTGCGGCGCGCAGATGAAGGCCAGGCGCGGCGGCTCCCCGGGCTCGCTCGTGAAGAGGCCCGTGCGGCGCTTGCCCTGCCGGAAGGCCTTCAGCAGCGTGGCCAGCTCCGCGCGCGTGCGGAAGGTGAAGGCCGCGCGGTGCGCCCCCTGCCCCGCGTACGGCGCCCAGGTGCGGCACAGGTCGCGCACGCACACCGGCGCCTCGTCGTGCTGCACCAGCTCCTCGGCCTTCGCCGCCCGGGCCAGCAAGTCCTCCGCGCTGTCCGCCGCCAGCGCCAGCAGCTCCTCGCGGCCCACCGGCGACTCCTCCAGCACCACGTGCGCGTTGGTGCCGCCCCAGCCAAAGGCGCTCACGCCCGCCGTCGCGGGCTCGTCCTCGCTGGGCCACGGCATCACCCGCTGCGGCAGGCTCAGCCGCAGCTCGCCGAAGGGAATGCGGGGGCTCACCTCGCCGTGCAGCATGTGCGGCGGCACCAGCCGGCGCGAAATCGACAACGCCACCTTGATGAGGCCCATGATGCCCGCCGCGCCCTCCAGGTGGCCGACGTTCGCCTTCAACGAGCCGATGAGCAGCGGCCGGTCGATCGCCCTCCCCTCGCCCAGGGCCGCGCCCAGTGCGCTGGCCTCGGTGGGGTCTCCCAGCGCGGTGCCCGTGCCGTGTGTCTCCACGTAGTGCACGCGGTTGGTGGGCACGCCAGCGCGCGCATACGCCTCGCGCAGCAGCGCCGCCTGTCCGGGCACGCTCGGCGCGGTGAGCCCGTTGCCGGTGCCGTTGTTGTTCACCGCGCTGCCGCGGATGACGCAGTAGATGTGCGCGCCGGAAGCGAGCGCCGCCGACAGGGGCTGCAGCACCACCAGGCCCGCGCCCTCGCCGCGCCCGAAGCCGTCCGCGCCCGCGGCGAACGCCTTGCTGCGCCCGTCCGGCGCCAGCCCGCCGAACTTGGACAGCAGCACGTTCGCCTCGGGCGAGAACATCAGGTTGACGCCGCCCACCAGCGCCAGCCGCGACTCCCCCGAGCGCAGGCTCTGGCAGGCCAGGTGCACCGCCACCAGCGACGAGGAGCACGCCGTGTCCACCGTGAGGCTCGGCCCCTTGAGGCCCAGGAAGTACGAGAGCCGGTTGGCCACGATGTTGAGCGACTGGCCCGTCGCGCTGTGCAGCGTCACCGCCGCGCGCTCGCTCAGGTGCCGGTCCGCGTAGTCGTGCCAGATGGCGCCCATGAACACGCCCGTGCGCGAGCCCTTCAGGCCCACCGCCGGCACCCCCGCGTCCTCCAGCGCCTCCCAGCACACCTCCAGCATCAACCGCTGCTGCGGATCCATCTCCGCCGCCTCGCGCGGCGAAATCCCGAAGAAGAGCGGATCGAACCCGCTCACCCGCTCCAGGAAGTAACCATGCCGGGTGTTCGCCTTTCCCGGAGCCTGGGGGTCCGCGTCGTACCAGGTGCCGTTGTCCCACCGGTCCGCGGGCACCTCCTGGAGCAGATCCTTCCGCTCACACAGCAGACGCCAGAAGGCCTCCGCGTCCGATGCGCCTGGCAGACGGCACGCGAGCCCCACCACCGCGATGGGCTCCGCCTCCTTCACTCCCTGCGTGGCCCCGGCCTCGGCACCCGTCAATTCCTGCTCCGCCTTCGCGGCGGATCCGGCGCCCGGTCCCAGCTGGCTCTCGCTTTCCGTCATGGTTGTCGCCTTCCTGTGTCCGTCAAAGGTCCACTGCACCGTCGGCCCATGTCAACCGACCGGCTGTCAATGAATTGCGCTCCTCACGGGTTTCGCTTGGTTTTGCGGTCCCGGCCTGTTGGTGCCTCTCACGGATGCGATTCCCCCCGGCATGAGCCCAGACGCGACTCGCGGAGAAATGCGAGGCGCTGGCTCGGCTTGCCGCCAACGTCTCATGACGCCAATTACATGGGTAGCGGGTAAAGACAGACCCCCGCACTTCACGGGAGATCCGGGATTCATGACGCCCCGTGTCTCCCGTCTGAGCTCCCGGCCAATTCCAGACAGAACCTATTTGACCAGTCTTTCAATTTCTTCCGAGCTAAAGCCTGCCTCGAAAAGAATTTTATGTGTGTGCTGTCCAAGAACCGGGGGAGGACGCAGCGGTGTCTCGCCCATGCGCAGCGGCGTGAGGAGGTGGGTCACTCTTCTCCCACGTTGGGTGTCTTCAGACTCCACGAACAGATTTCGTGCGCGCAGTTGGGGATCCGCCAGGACTTCATCGCCTTCGAGTACGGGTTCGACACACACATCCGCGCCCGCGAAGCGCTCCGTCCAATACGCCAGGGGATGCTCGGCGAAGATGCGGGAGAACTCCGCCTTCACGCGCGCGCCGGCCTCGCCGGTGTCATAGGCATCCGCGAGCAGGTCCGGCCGTCCCAACACCTGACACACCCCGGCGAGGAACTTGGGCTCCAGCGCGCCCACGGACAGGTAGCGGCCGTCGCTCGTGCGGTACAGCCCATAACAGGCGAAGCCGCCATTGAGCGTCTCGCGGCCGCGGCGCAGGGGTTGGCCCTGCTCGCCCATGAAGAGCCGCGCCGCCAGGTGCATGTGGAGGAAGGCCGTGGCGCCATCCGTCATGGACACGTCCACGAAGCGGCCCTGCCCGGTGCGCTCGCGCTCGTGGAGCGCCGCGAGGAGGCCCACCAGCGCGAAGAGGCTGCCGCCGCCGATGTCGCCCAGCTGCACGCCGGGGAAGGCCGGGGCGCCGTCCGCCTCGCCGCCGTAGCCGAGCACGCCCGCGCGCGCCGCGTAGTTGAGATCATGCCCCGCCTTGAGCCGGTCCGGCCCCGTCTGTCCGTAGCCGGAGATGGCGCAGTAGACGAGCCGCGGGTTCTCCGCGTGCAGCACGCTCCAGCCCAGGCCCAGCTTGTCCATGACGCCGGGGCGGAAGCTCTCCACCAGCACGTCGTAGCCGCGCACCAGCCGCTTGAAGGCCTCGCGCGCCTCGGGGGCCTTGAGATCCAACGTCAGCGAGCGCTTGTTGCGGTTGAGCCCGTAGAAGAGCGCGCTCTCGTCGTCGCGCAGGGGGGCCATCTGGCGGAGGTAGTCACCGCCCTGGGGGTCCTCCACCTTGTCCACCGTGGCGCCGAGGTCGGCGAGCACCAGCGTGGCGTAGGGGCCGGGCAGAAGACGGGAGAGATCCAGGACCTTGAGTCCGGACAGGGGAAGCGTGTTCATGGTGGGGGGGAGGGGGGCTGAGGGGGGGATAAAAAAGAAGCGGCGCGGCCCCCGAGGAGGAGCACACGCCGCCCGTGGAGCCTCGCGCCCGAGGGCGCGGCTCCGGGTGTGACTAGCCGAGCAGCTTCGCCAGCTTCATGGCGAGGCCCATGTCCATCGGCTTGAACTTGAGCTTGCCCTGCATGGCGGCCATCTGCGCGTTGAGCTGCTTGGCGCGGATCTTCACGAAGTCGTCGTTGCTGACGGTGACGGTCATCTTCGGGCTGCCCTCGGCGCCCTTGGTCACCCAGTTGTCGGACCTGGTGCAGTCCAGCGTCCAGGTGCCGCCGTTGTCGCCAGTGATGTTGAAGTGGATGACCGAGTTGATGTCCTTGGCCAGCTCCGGCTTCTCCTTCAGCACGCCCGGAATGTCGTTCTCGATGATGTCCTGTGCGCTCGCCATCGCTCTCTCCTTTGAGGGAATTGACTGGTGAATCAACGTCCGGGCGGCACCGTAATGACGGGGCCCGGGCGGGTCAAGCCGTGAGGTGGCCCGAGGGGGGACTCAACGTCCGGCGCTGGAGGCCTGGGCCTGGCTCAGCGAGCGCCGGACCATGTCCAGCAGGTCATTGAGCTCGAAGGGCTTGGCCAGATGACCCACCGCGCCAATGTCCGTGGCCTTGCTGCCCACGTTGCGATCCGCGCTGAGGACGATGAGGGGGATGCCGGCCACGGAGGGACGCTGGCGCATGCGCTGGGCGAACTCCCAGCCGTCCATCACCGGCATCATCAAGTCCAGGAGGATGAGCTGGGGCGGATCCGGCTCGAGCCGCTCCAGGGCCTCCTTGCCATTGCGGGCGCGGCGGATCTCGAAGCCCTCGGCCTCGAGGATCTCCGAGAGGGCCTCGAGGATGTCCGGGTCGTCATCGACCACCAGCACGACGTTGGACCCCTGGTGCTGAAGATTGGCGGAAGACAGGTTCTTCTCCTGGGTGGCGCGCCCTCGATCTTCTCTCAAGGGACGGGAAAGGGAGGATGAATTCAACCGGCTCGCAGGGCAACGGGGCAGGCTCGTTGCAAAATCGACACTGCCTGCCCACCGTTTTCCTAACCCATGGACCAGGAGACGGCAGGCGTGAATCACGCGGGGGAATGGAGGCAGGCGGCGGCCGGAGAGGACGAGCCTGGGTTCGCCATCCTCTCGCGGCGAGGCCTGGTGCGGGAAGTGGACGGGCGGTTGAGGGCCCACCTGGGCCTGGAGCAGCTGCCGGAGAGCGCGGGCTCGCTGGTGGAGCTGATGGAGGCGGCGGGCTTCCAGCGGCGGCCGGGGGCGGACCTGTGGGAGCACGAGGGGCGGCTGGTCCGGGCGGGCGAGAGCCCCCTGGAGGACGGGACGCGGCTGGTGTGGACGCAGCCCGCCGAGGGCGACGAGGAGCTCATCCGCCGGCGGGTGCGCTACCTGGGGCTGGCATCGCATGACTTGAGGGGCTCGCTGGCCAACGTGCGCTCGTACGCGGCCCTGCTGCTCAATGGGCGCATTCCGTTGGAGCCCAAGGCGAAGCGCGGGCTGGAGACCATCCTGCGCAACACGGACAAGGCACTGGCCTTCGCCCAGGACTTCTTCGACGCGAGCCGGGCGGACCTGGGCATGCTGGCGTGCGAGCGGGAGCGGCAGGCGCTCGAGCCCCTGCTCGCCAACGCGGTGGAGCACCACCTGGAGGCGGCGGGCACGGCGAGCGTGGCGCTGAGCCTGGAGCTGCCGGGAGGCTCCCTTCCCGAGGTGGACGTGGACGGAGGCCGGGTGCAGCACGCCGTGGAGGCCTTCATCCGCCACCATCTGTTGCGCGCCCAACCCGGGGAGCAGCTCCGGGTGCGGGCCCGGCCGGAGGGAGGCATGCTCCGGGTGGAGGTGCGGCGTGATGGCGTGCCCCTGACGGAGGAGGAGCTCGCCCTCGCCTTCGCGCGCGAGGAGCGGGCCTTCCGGGAGAAGAAGCTGGAGGATCCCCTGCGGCTGGGGCTCGCCCGGCAGGAGGTGGAGGCGCTCGGCGGCTCCGTCGGGGTGACGGCCGACGCGGGGGGCACCACGCTCTACCTTACACTCCCCATCGCCCTCGCTTCCTCGGCGGGCATGCAGGCCTGAGTGGCCCTTTCGTCGTGCTGGCGACGCGCGCCCCGGGGGGCTATCCTGCCCGGGCCTTTTCCTTCCGGGAGTGCGCGATGGGTCTGAAGATGTCGGAGATTCTGCTGATCATGGCGGTGCTGCTGCTCCTGTTCGGAGCCTCGCGCCTGCCGCAGCTCGGCTCTTCGCTGGGGAGCGCCATCCGCAACTTCAAGCGCGGCTTCAGCGGTGACGAGCCCGCCGCCGACGAGAAGAAGCCGGCTGGCACGCTCGCCAGCAACGGCACGGTGGAGAAGGACGCCACCGCCCGCAGCACCAGCCACCACGGCTGAGCTCGCTTCCGCGCCCCCAGTCGCACCGCGCCCGCGCCGGTCTCTCGCCTCCGAGAGATGGGCACGGGCGTCGTCGCTTGCGGGCCCGGCGGAGGAGGCAGCTCACTCCGCGCGGTCTTCCTTGTCGTAGAGCCCGTCCAGCACCGCCTTGTACTTCTGGCTGACGAGCTTGCGCTTCACCTTGAGGCTCGGGGTGAGCTCGCCCGTCTCCTGGCTGAAGTCCGCCTCCATCACCGCGAAGCGCTTGAGGGTGCTGTAGGACGGCAGCTCCGCGTTCACCTTGTCGAGGATCTCCCGCACCGCGGCCCGGACCACCGGCTGGCGGCACACCTCCGCGTAGCTGCTGGCCTTCACGCCCACGCCGTCGAGCAGCTTGCGCGCGGGCTCCTCGGCCACGGTGATGAGCGCCACCAGGTACTTGCGCTTGTCGCCGTGGACCACCGCCTGGCTGATGAGGGGGTACGTCTTGAGCGTGTTCTCGAGGTTCTGCGGCGACACGTTCTTGCCGCCCGAGGTGACGATGATGTCCTTCTTGCGATCGGTGATGGTGACGTAGCCGTCCACGTCCACCTCGCCGATGTCTCCGGTGTGGAACCAGCCATCCGCCTCGAGCACCTCGGCGGTGGCCTCCGGGTTCTTGTAGTAGCCCTTCATCACCCCCGGGCCCCGCAGGAGGATCTCCCCGTCCGGGGCCACCTTCACCTCGGTGCCGGACATGGGCGGGCCCACGGTGCCGATCTTGATGCGCTCCGGCGGATTCACGCAGGCGGCGGCCGACGTCTCGGTGAGGCCGTAGCCCTCCAGCACCTTGAAGCCGAGCAGCTCGAAGAAGTACCCGATCTTCCGGGACAGCGGCGCGCCGCCGGAGACGAACAGGCGCATGTTGCCGCCCAGCTTCTCGTCGAGCGACGCGCGCACCTTGCTGAACACCAGCTTGCGCGCCAGGGCCAGCCCCACGAGCGCGGGCTCGCGGCCCCGCGTCTTCGCCTCCACGTAGTCCTCGAAGAGCCCGAAGGCCCAGCGGAACAGGCGGCCCTTCAGGCCGGGCGCGGCGGAGCCGTGGGCCACCACGCCGTTGTAGACCTTCTCGAAGACGCGCGGCACCGCGGGGAGGATGGTGGGGCGCGTCTCCACGAGGTTGCTCAGCAGCTTGTCCGCGGACTCGGCGAACACCACGCGGAAGCCCATGGCCAGCCACGAGGCCTTCACCACCTGCCCGAAGGAGTGCGCCAGGGGCAGGAACATCAACACCGCGTCGGTGGGCGCCATCGCCCCCACGCCCTTCACCCCGAGCGCCTCGTAGGCCCAGTTGCCGTGGGTGAGCAGCACCCCCTTGGGGTCCCCCGTGGTGCCCGAGGTGTAGATGATGCAGCACACGTCCTCGGGCTTCATCTCGCGCGTCCGCTCGTCGAAGGACTCCAGGCGGGCGGCGTGCGCCCCCCTGCCCTGCTCCATCACCTGCGCGAGCGTCAGCTCCGCCTCACCCGTGCTGGCGCCCTCGAAGAGCACCACCTTGCGCACGCCGGGACACTCCGCGAGCTTCTGCCGCAGGCGGGTGACGCGGCCCGCCTGCCTGGGCGTCTGCCCGTCATGGTCCACGAAGACGAGCGAGGCCTCGGAGTGGTTGAGGATGTAGCGGACCTCGTCCGGCGTGTTGGACGCGTAGATGGGGACGGTGATGGCCTGCGCGGCGGAGATGGCGAGATCCGCCACCACCCACTGGAGGCTGGTGTCCGCGAAGATGGCCACCCGATCCCCCGGCTTCACCCCCTGGGCGACGAGGCCGGCGGACAGCGCCTGCACGTCCTCCAGGATGCGCCCCCACGTGACGTCCTCCCAGCGGCCCCCCGTCTTCCAGCTCGCGGCGACCTTCGTGGGTGACTGCGCTCGTTGGAGCAGCAACTCGACGAGGTTGCGCGCGTCCGAGGTGGCCAGCCGGGTCTCCGCCCTCATGTGTGCTCCTCCTCTCCTACATTTCCTTCAGTAACCTCCAGGAAGCACTCGTGCGCCGAAACGACGAAGGCGGTACCCGGGGTGCACCGCACCTCGAGTACCGCCCGAAGCTGTCGCCTGCATGGTGCCTGTCCCGGAGGTCAGGCGGCATCGGCGGAAGAGGAGTCCTGCTGCTCCTCGTCCTGATTGAAGGCCGCCAGGTAGCGCTCGAGGAAGTTCTTCGTCTTGAGCTCCACCTGCCGCACGCGCTCGCGCGACACGCCCCAGCGCTGGCCCAGCTCCTCCAGCGTGCGCGGCTTGTCCTGCGTGAGCCGCTCCTGGAGGATGTCCCACCCCAGGTCGCCAATGCGCTTGCGCACCTTGGCCAGCGCCTCCTGCACTTCCTCGTTCTGCTCGCGAGCCAGGAACACCTGCTGAGGCGAGGGTCCTCCGTCCTCCAGGCGATCCAGGAAGGTCGTCTCGCCTTCCTCGTCGATGCTCGCGTCCAGCGAGAAGTCCGTCATGCTCCCGCGCTCGGCCTCACCGCCGCGCACCTGGCTGCGGTTGTCCTTGAGGTAGCGGGTGATGTAGGCGCGAATCCACCACACGGCGTAGGTGGCGAAACGCACGTTCTTCTTGGGGTCGAAGTGCTCGATGGCCTTCATGAGACCCACATTGCCTTCCTGGATGAGGTCATCCAGGCGGGCGCCGCGGTTGGAGAATTTCTTCGCCACCGCCACCACGAAAGCCAGGTTGGACGTCGCGAGCGTCTGTCGCGCCGACTCATCTCCCTTGCGAGCGCGCCCGGCCAGCTCGTACTCCTGCTCTCGGGTCAACTGCGAATGATCCCCGAGATGACGCAGGTAGTGCGACAGGCCCTCGGCTCCATACTTCATCGTCCTGTTCGCCATGTTTCGCGTCTCCAGTTCCTCTGTGTGACGGACGCGCTCGCCCCCCGGTTCCGCGTCCACATTTCTAGGACGCACAACGTGCCGAAGCGTTTCTCATTTCCATTCGGGGGTATTCGACCAGCTTACCCTGGCGACAAGCGGGCCTGGGGTCCGTTACGACCACGTAACGGGCTCCAGTCCTGGGTGGGAAGTGACTGCTCCCCGAAGAACGAGCGTGTCCGCTGAGGACTAAGAACGCTTGGGCGCGGGAAAGATTTTCTCGGGGTTGAGCATTCCTGAAGGATCGAAGAAGCCCTTCAGGCGGCGCTGCAGCTCCAGCACCGCCTCGGACTGCTCCATCGCCAGATATTCCCGCTTGGCGTGGCCCACACCGTGCTCGCCCGTGATGGTGCCGCCCATGGACACGGTGAGCTCCAACATGCGCCGGATGGCCGTCTCCACCAGGGCGCGCTGGTACGGGCCCTCGTAGAGGATGTTGGCGTGCAGGTTGCCGTCCCCCGCGTGGCCGTACGTGGCCACCGGCAAGCCCAGCTCCTCCCCCATCTTCTTCAGGGCGAGGATGATGTCGGGAATACGGGACCGGGGTACCGCGATGTCCTCCGAGATCTTGTGCGGCCGCAAGGAGCGCAACGCGGTGGAAACCACCCGGCGCACGGCCCAGAGCTTCTCGCGCTGGGACTCGTCCTGGGCCACGAGCACTTCCCGGGCGCCATGCTGCTCGCAGATTTCACCCAGCCAGACGAGCTCGGCGAACAGGCCCTCCTCCATGTTGCCGTCCACCTCGGCGATGACGGCCGAGCCGGCGCCCGGGGGAAAGTTGAAGCCCCTTCCATCCACGGCCTGGAGCGCCACGTCGTCGATGAGCTCCAGGGTGCGCGGGAGGATGCCGGCCTTGAGCACCTCGGTGATGGCCCGCGCGGCGGTGTGCACCGAGTCGAAGATGACCAGGGCCGTCTTCACGTGCCGGGGCCTGGGGATGAGCTGGAGGGTGATCTCCGTGGCCACCCCGAGCGTGCCCTCGGAGCCCACGAAGAGGCCCACCAGATCGTACCCGGCCACGCCCTTGATGGTGCGGCGGCCCACGCGCACCACCTCGCCGCTCGGCAGCACCCACTCCAGGCCAATGACGTAGTCGCGGGTGACGCCGTACTTGAGCGCCCGGGGGCCTCCGGCGTTCTCCGCCACGTTGCCGCCGATGGTGCAGAACTCCCACGAGTTGGGATCCGGCGGATAGAAGAGGCCCTGCGCCTCCACGGCCTTCATCAGATCGCCGGTGATGACGCCCGGCTGCACCACCGCCGTCAGGTCCTCGCTGGAGACGGAGAGGATGCGGTTCATCCGCTCCAGGCTCACCGCCACGCCTCCCAGCAGGGCGAGCGAGCCGCCGCTCTTGCCACTGCGCGCCCCGCAGGGCGTGAAGGGCACCCCGAGCTCCTGGCAGGTGCGGAACACGGCGGACACCTGCTCGGTGTTCTCGGGGAAGACCACGAGGTCCGGTGGGTAGACGCCCGAGTCGGACTCGTCCTCGGCGTAGTTCTCCAGGGTGGACGCGTCACGGCGCACCTGGTCTGGAGAGAGCACCGCCCCCAGCGCGGCCCGTGCACGCTCCACGAGGGCGGGAGAAACTCGGGTAAAGGTACGCTCCGCGGGCAGGGTCATCCGAACGGCTCCACTCGACTGCGCGTCACTCCACTCAACGCCACCGCCACTCCACGCCACTGCCACTCAACGCCGCATGGTGCTCAACCGTGCCCACAGCTCCCGGCGCAGGGCCCCGTCCTTGCGCAGCTGGCCCTCGTAGGCCTCCGAGTGCGTGCGGGCATCGCGCTGCCGGTCTCCCCGGATGCGCAGACAGGACTGCTCCGCCTCGATGATGCAGGCGGTGGCCGGGCTCTTCAGCACCCGGGCCAGCGACGAGGCCACCGCGCGCGCCAGGTCCTCCTGGAGGATGAGCCGGTGCGCGAAGCAGTCCACCAGCGCGCCCAGCCGGCCGAAGCCCACCACCCGCGAGCGTGGCACGTAGGCCACGTGCGCCCGGCCCTCGACGGGCAGCAGGTGGTGCGGGCACATGGACTGGAAGCGCAGGTCCGTCACCACCACCAGCTCCCCGGACGCGTCCGGCGGGCCCGGGAACGTCTCCCCCAGCGCATCCTCCGGCGTCCGCCCATAGCCATCGAGGAACTGGCCCCAGGCCTCGGCCACCCGCTCCGGAGTGCCCACGAGGTTGGGATCGCTGTCCAGCGGCAGGCCCGCCGCGCGCAGGAAGTCCCGGACCGCCGCGGCCATGGCCTCCCGATCGGGTTTCACGGACGGGGCTCCTCGAGTCCTTCGAGCTGCGGCCATGGTGCGTGTCTTCCTCGGTTGCCGGGTCGGTACCTCAGGGGACGGGCAACCTATCCGAAGCCTCCACCTGAATCTCGTCTCCGATGACCCGTACCGCGTAGATACGCACGCGGGCGTCCGGATTCGTCGGGCTGATGCCCGTCCGGACGTCGAAGGCCCAGGCGTGGAGGGGACAGTAGAGGAGCCACCCGTCCTGATCGCCCTCGGACATGGGGCCGCCCCGGTGGGGACACGCCTGCTGCACCGCGTGCAGCCGTCCGTCCACCTGGACCAGCGCCACCCACTCCTCCCCGACCCGCACCACCGCCCGGCCCCGCCTGTCCAGATCCGACAAGCGCGCCACGGGAATGAAGTGCTCGTCCCCCTGTCCGTTCATGGCTCGTCCTCCAACGCCCCGCGTCGAGCGCGTCCTCCAGGCCTGAATACCGGGGCACAGGGGCCGTCGCACCCTTGACACCCCTCCAGGGGGCCAGTAGAGCAAATAATTACCGTCCTCCTGCCCGATGAGAATCCGCGCCCACATCGCTGGCCACCTCATCGCCACCCTGTTGGTGGTGCTCTGGGTTGCCCAGCCGCTGATCGCCATCGCGCACGCGCAGGAGCACGTCCACCGCTACTGCCCCACACACCGCGCCTTCGAGGAGAGCCCGGCCAGCAAGGGCTCGGCGCTCTCGGCCCGGCTCCGGGACGCGAAGTCCTTCGAGAAGCTGCCCCCCGCCGCCCCCGCGGGCACGCTCAAGCACGAGTCGTGCGCCCTCGTCTCGGTCAGCTCCCGGGACGAGGTGACGAGCCCCGAGGTCCAGCCCGTCATCCAGGCCTGCCTCGAGGTGGGCCGCCCGGCCACCGCGCCGCCCCGGCCCCAGTCCTCGCTGTCCGTCCTCGATACCGCCCCCAAGGCCTCGCCTCCCGCGCGCGTCTAGCGCGGTCGAAGCGAAGTTGCAGGGTCGACGTCCGCCTTCTCTTCGGACGTCCGGTTCGCGGAGTGCCTTGTGCCCCCCACGTCGTGCCGGCTCGCCGGTCTCGCTGTCTGGCTGTCGTTCTGTCTGTCCCCTCTCTCACCCGCCTCGGCCCAGACGCCGCCGGACGCGGGCACGCCTCCCCAGGAGCAGGAGCCCGCCCCGGACACCGGCCTGTCCGCCGAGGACTTGAAGGCCATCGAGGAGGCGCTCGGCCAGGATGCCGCCGCGGCCGCCCAGGCGGGCACCCAGCCTCCCGCCACCCCCTCCCCACCCGCGTCCTCCAGCGGCGTGACGATCAGCCCGAGCAACATCGACTTCCAAGGGCTGAACATCGCCTTCATCCTGGACGTGGCCGCCGCCGCCTTCACCTCGAAGGAGCCGCTGCAGACGGGCGGGCATGATCCCTCCGTCAACGGCTTCAACCTCCAGCAGCTGGAGCTGTCCGTCAACACGGCGGTGGACCCGTACTTCCGCTTCGACAGCAACATCGTCTTCAGCCAGTTCGGCGTGGAGATCGAAGAGGCGTACGCCACCACGGCGAACCTGCCGGGCAACCTCCAGGTGCGCGCCGGCCAGTTCCTCACCCGCTTTGGCCGCATCAACCCCACGCACCCGCACTCGTGGGAGTTCGTGGACCAGCCCTTCGCCATCGGCCGCGTCTTCGGCGGCGAGGGCAACCGCGGGCTCGGCGTGGAGGGCTCCTGGCTCACCCCGCTGCCCTGGTACGTGGAGCTGCTCGGCTCCGTCACCGACGCCACCGGCGAGTCCACCGCGCGCAGCTTCCTGGGCGCCGACCTGGGCGGAGTCACCTCCCCCTTCGACTTCCAGTTCACCGCCATGGTGAAGCAGTTCTTCCCCCTGTCGGATGACCTGTCGCTGCTGTGGGGCCTGTCCGCCGCCGATGGCCCCAACCCCACCGGCTACCGCAACCGCACCGACGTGTTCGGCACGGACGTGTACCTCAAGTACCGGCCCCTCGCCGGCAACAGCTTCACCACGGTGGCCCTCCAGGCCGAGCTCCTCTACCGGCGCCGCCAGGTCCCCGGGGACGTGCTGTCGGACCTCAACGGCTACGCGCAGCTGTCCTGGCGCTTCGACCAGCGCTGGGCCGTCGCCAGCCGCTACGAGCTCGGCACTCCCGCCACCCGGCAGAACGGCGCCCTCGCGGACGATCCCCTCGACGCCGAGTGGACCGGCAACCGCCAGCGCCTCTCCGCCAACGTCACCTTCTGGCCCACCGAGTTCTCCCGCCTGCGCCTGCAGGGCGCCACCGACCTCGCCGGCTGGCGCGAGCGTCCGGACTACTCGCTCTTCCTCGCACTCGAAGTGGTGATGGGCGCGCACGGCGCCCACGCCTTCTAACCCCTCTCGCGCTGGAGCCTCCGATGATGAGCCCCTTCCGATTCCTCGTGGCCCTGAACGCCGTCCTCCTGGGCCTGCTGTCCCTCCCCGCTCGCGCCGACCTCAAGGTGGTCACCACGCTGCCGGACCTCGCCGCCCTCACCCAGGCCGTGGGCGGCGAGCACGTGCAGGTGACCGCCCTCGCCCTGCCCACGCAGGATCCGCACTTCGTGGACGCCCGGCCCAGCCTGGCCCTGGAGGTCAACCGCGCGGACCTGTTGATCGCCATCGGCCTGGAGCTGGAGGTGGGCTGGCTGCCCGCGCTCCAGAACGGCGCCCGCAACACCCGCATCCTCACCGGCAGCCCGGGCTACCTCGAGGCCGCCGCGTTCGTGCGCACGCTCGAGGTCCCCACCACCCGCGTGGATCGCAGCCAGGGAGACGTGCACGCCGGGGGCAACCCGCACTTCCTCTATGATCCCAGGGCCGCGCTGCTGGTGGCCCGGGGCATCACCGACCGCCTGGCGTCGTTGGACCCGAAGAACGCGGCGGCCTACCGCGCCAACCTGGAGAAGTTCACCGCGGAGCTGGAGAAGGCGCGCGCGGGCTGGGAGCAGCGGCTGGCCGGGCTCAAGGGCACGCCCGTGGTGGCCTACCACCGGACGACGGCGTACCTGGCCAACTGGCTGGGCTTCGACACCATCGCCTACCTCGAGCCCAAGCCCGGCATCCCGCCCAACCCCGCCCACGTGGCCCAGGTGCTGACCCAGGCCCGCCAGCGCAAGGCCCGCTTCGTCCTCCAGGAGGACTACTACCCCACCACCACCTCCAAGCTGGTGGCGAGCAAGATTCCCGCCCCCCTCGTCCTCTTCACCTCGGGCACCGACTTCCGCGGCGGACAGACGTACCTGCGGCACCTGGAGGACTTGATGACCCGGCTGGAGAAGGGCCTGAAGGGCGAGGGGACCTGAGCCATGCGCCACGCCTTCCTCCTCCTGTCCTGTCTGGGCCTCGGCGCCTGCACGTGGGAGCCCGGCCAGGGCTTCGCGGTGGTGGAGCCCACCGTGCGCGCCGCCTTCGAGCCGCTCGCCGACCGCACCACGCCCGACGGCTACCAGCAGCTGGCCTCGAACTACCAGCTGCACGTGGATGGGGCCGCGTTGCGGCTGTCCGGCATCGAGCTGATCGCCTTCGCCGGAGGCTCGGGCGGGGGCTTCAATCCCGCCAACCCGCCCCCGGGCTACTCGCTCTGCCACGGCGGCCACTGCCACCGCGACGACGGAGCGCTCATCCCCTACGAGCAGATCGCCGCGGAGATGGGCGGCGGGGGCGGCTCCAGCACGGTGGCGACGCTGCCGGTGACCGGGCCGTTGAACCTGCTGGCCGCGGAGCGGTTCGCGGTGGAGTGCGTGCCGGACTGTGCCCTGCCCCAGGCCAACGTGTCCCAGGGCCGCTGGGACATCGAGTCGCTGAACCTGGAGGGCAGCGTGCGCGACGCACGCACTCCCGCGCGTTTCCCCGGCGAGCGCCGCTTCCGGTGGGTGCTCTCCCGGGCCCCCAGCGACACGACGCCGGCGGCGGTGCTCGACGGCACGGTGGAGCTGCCCTCGGACCGGTCGACGCCTCCCCGGGCGAAGCTGGACCTGAGCCTGGTGCTCACGGCCCGGCTCTTCGACACCGTGGACTGGAGCACGCTGACGCAAGGCGCGGACGGCGTGGTGGAGATCAGTGCCACGGCCAACACCACCGCCCACGCCGCGCTCGAGGAGCTGCTGGCCACGGTTTCGCCCCAAGCGGAGGTGACCCGTGGCGAACGGTGAGCACACGCACGACGGAGGGCCCACGGCGGCCACCTCCCGGCCCACGCACCGGCACGAGGAGGACCTGCTCCTGTGCTGCGAGGAGCTGGTCATCGGCTACCAGGGACAGGCGCTGCTGCCGCCCATCAACCTCCAGGTGCACCGCGGCACCTTCCTGGCCGTGATCGGCCGCAACGGCTCGGGCAAGAGCACCTGGTTCAAGACGCTGCTGGGCCTGCAGAACCCGGTGTCCGGCCGCGTGTACCGCTCCAGCCCCCAGGTGAAGAGCGCGTACGTGCCGCAGACGTCCGCCATCGACGGGATGCTCCCGGTGCGCTCGCGCGAGCTGGTGCACTGGGGACGGCTGACCGGGTGGAACTTCCTGCGGCCCTTCTCCAAGCGCGAGGATCGCCAGGTGGTGGACTCGGCGCTGGAGACGGCCGGAGCGGGCCCCATCGCCAACCGGCCCTACCGCGAGCTGTCCGAGGGCCAGAAGCAGCGCGCCCTGCTCGCGCGGGTGCTGGCCACCGAGGCGGACCTGGTGCTGCTGGACGAGCCCACCGCGGCCATGGACGCCGTGGCCGAGCGCGAGACCATGCGGCGCCTGGCGGAGCTGGCGCGCGAGCGGCGCCTGGCCGTGGTGGTGGTGAGCCATGACCTGCGGGTGGCCGCCGAGTTCGCGGACCAGCTGCTCTTCGTGGACCGGGAGGCCCCGGCCGTGGTTCTTGGGGACGCGGACACGGTCTTCTGCCATCCTGCCTTCCGGCACCAGTACGGCGACGATTACTGCCCCCGCCATCCTTCGTCAGGACACCCCCTTGGACCCGCAACTGGCTGAGACCACCACCTGGGCACAGTTCTGGGACGCCTACGAGCTGTTCAGGGATCCGATGCTCTGCGCGCTCATCGCGGGCAGCGTGCTGGGGTTCCTGAGCGTGTACGTGGTGCTGCGGCGCATGGTGTTCGTCAGCGCCGCGGTGACGCAATCGGCCGGCCTGGGCGTGGCGCTGGCCTTCTACGTGGACATCCACCTGGGCCTGCACGTGGCCCCCACCCTGGGCGCCGTGGGCCTGTCCCTGCTGGCCACGCTGCTGTTGATGACCGAGCCCACGCGGCTGCGCATCTCCCGCGAGAGCCTGCTGGGCCTGGCGTATGCGTTCACCGGGGGCGCCTCCATCCTCGTGGGGGACCGCATCTCCCAGGAGGCCCATGACATCCAGGGCATCCTCTTCGGCACGGCGGTGCTGGTGGAGCAGGAGCAGCTCATCGCCGTGGCGGTGGTGGGCGCGCTCACCCTGCTCTTCCACCTGTGGTGGTTCCGCGGCCTCACCTTCGCCAGCTTCGATCGCACCGGCGCCATGGTGCAGGGGCTGCCGGTGCGCGCGCTCGACGCGGTGCTGATGATCTCCATCGGGTTGATGGTGGGCGTGTCCGCGCGGGCGCTCGGCGCGCTGCCGGTGTTCGCCTTCTCCACGCTGTCGGCCATCGCCGCGCTGGTGTTGGATCTGCGGCTGCCGTGGACCTTCCTGCTGGCCACGCTCGCGGGCGCCATCTCCGGCCTGGGTGGCTACCTCTTCGCCTACTTCTACAACTTCCCCGTGGGCGGCTCGCAGACGGTGCTCGCCAGCGCGCTGGTGGTGGTGGCGCTGCTGGCCCGGGGCGTGCGGCAGCTCGTCATGGGCGGCGGGACGCGCTGAGCCACACCCGCGTCTCGAGGCCCTGTCCAAGCTGGAGAGGGCCCTGGAATCCTTCAAGCAGGCCCTCGCGCCAGGCCCGCGACACAATCGGGCTGTCCGCGGACAAGACACTCCTCGCCCGGGAAATGGAGCAGAACGCCGCCGCTTCCAAGACACCGCGGAGCGCTGCTCCTCTCCACCCCTCCACCCCGTCGCTACGGACTTCCCCCTCAGTGGCGTGCGTTACCAGCACCAGTGGCTGCTATTTTCCCTGGGCGTGAGCCTGTTTCCCTGGGTTCCGGACCTGGGAAGACACTTGGCCATCCAAGGAGACATCCATGCCATCCGTACCGGGAACCCGGGCCGTGGCGCTGCTGGCCATGACCCTGGCGCTGCTATTGCTTGCTTGCGACGAGGTGCAGCCGACCGCGGACGACGCGTTGCACCGGAAGTGGCTCGAGCCCAAGCCCCTCCTGACCACGTCCACTGGACAGTGGCGTTCCACGGGCCCCCTGAACATGACCCGCGAGAGCCACACGGCCACGCGGTTGCCCTCCGGCAAGGTGCTGGTCTCCGGCGGCTTTGGCTCGAACAGCTATCGCGCCAGCGCGGAGGAGTACGACCCGGCCACCGGGACGTGGAGCCCCACCGGCCCGCTGACCTCGGCCCGCTCTGGCCACACGGCCACGCTGCTGCCCTCCGGCAAGGTGCTCGTCTCCGGCGGCTGGGACTCGAACGGCCTCCTCGCCAGCACGGAGGTGTACGACCCGGCCACCGGGACGTGGAGCCCCACCGGCGCTCTGGCCTCGGCGCGCGCCAGCCACACGGCCACGCTGCTGCCCTCCGGCAAGGTGCTCGTCTCTGGCGGCTGGGGCTGGAGCGGCCGCCTCGCCAGCGCGGAGGTGTACGACCCGGCCACCGGGACGTGGAGCCCCACCGGCGCTCTGGCCTCGGCGCGCTATTCGCACACAGCCACGCTGTTGCCCTCCGGCAAGGTGCTGGTCTCTGGCGGCAGGGGCTCGAGCTACTTCCTCGCCAGCGCGGAGGTGTACGACCCGGCCACCGGGACGTGGAGTCCCACCGGCGCGCTGACCTCGGCGCGCGCCAGCCACACGGCCACGCTGCTGCCCTCCGGCAAGGTGCTCGTCTCTGGCGGCTGGGGCTGGAGCGGCCGCCTCGCCAGCGCGGAGGTGTACGACCCCGACCCGGCCACCGGGACGTGGAGCCCCACCGGCGCTCTGGCCTCGGCCCGCGAGAGCCACACGTCGACACCACTGCCCTCCGGCAAGGTGCTGGTCTCCGGCGGCCGGGGCTCGAGCGGACCCCTCACCAGCGCGGAGGAGTACGACCCGGCCACCGGGACGTGGCGCCCCACCGGCGCTCTGGCCTCGGCCCGCGAGAGCCACACGTCGACACTACTGCCCTCCGGCAAGGTGCTGGTCTCTGGTGGCGGGGGCTTGAGCGGCGCCCTCCTCAGCACGGAGGAGTACGACCCGGCCACCGGGACGTGGAGCCCCACCGGCGCTCTGGCCTCGGACCGCTCGGGCCACACGGCCACGCCATTGCCCTCCGGCAAGGTGCTGGTCTCCGGCGGCCGTGACTCGAGCGGCCATCTCGCCAGCGCGGAGGTGTACGACCCGGCCACCGGGACGTGGCGCCCCACGGGCGCTCTGGCCTCGGCGCGCCACGGCCACACGGCCACGCTGTTGCCCTCCGGCAAGGTGCTCGTCTCTGGCGGCGGGGGCCCGAGCGGCCATCTCGCCAGCGCGGAGGTGTACGACCCGGCTACCGGGAGGTGGAGCCCCACGGGCGCTCTGGCCTCGGCCCGCTCCGGCCACACGGCCACGCTGCTGCCCTCCGGCAAGGTGCTGCCCTCCGGCAAGGTGCTGGTCTCCGGCGGCTGGGGCCCGAGCGGCCATCTTGCCAGCGCGGAGGAGTACGACCCGGCCACCGGGACGTGGAGCCCCACCGGCGCTCTGGCCTTGGCGCGCTATTGGCACACAGCCACGCTGTTGCCCTCTGGCACGGTGCTCGTCTCTGGCGGCTGGGACTCGAACGGCCCCCTCACCAGCGCGGAGGAGTACGACCCGGCCACCGGGACGTGGAGCCCCACCGGCGCTCTGGCCTCGGCGCGCCACGGCCACACGGCCACACTGCTGCCCTCCGGCAAGGTGCTGATCTCTGGAGGCTATGGCTCGAGCGGCCATCTCACCAGCGCGGAGGTGTACGACCCGGGCAGTGGGACGTGGAGCCCCACGGACGCTCTGGCCTCGGCCCGCGCCAGCCACACGGCCACACTGCTGCCCTCCGGCAAGGTGCTGATCTCTGGCGGCTGGGGCTCGAGCGGCCATCTCGCCAGCGCGGAGGTGTACGGCCCGGCCACGGGGACGTGGAGCCCCACCGGCGCTCTGGCCTCGGCGCGCCACGGCCACACGGCCACGCTGTTGCCCTCCGGCAAGGTGCTCGTCTCCGGAGGCCTTGGCTAGAGCTCCCATCTCGCCAGCTCGGAGGTGTACGACCCGGCCAGTCGGACGTGGAGCCCCACCGGCGCTCTGGCCTCGGCCCGCTACGGCCACACGGCCACGCTGCTGCCCTCCGGCAAGGTGCTCGTCTCCGGAGGCGATGGCTCGAGCGGCCATCTCACCAGCGCGGAGGTTTACGACCCGGCCACCGGGACGTGGAGCCCCACCGGCGCTCTGGCCTCGGCCCGCTATTGGCACACGGCCACGCTGCTGCCCTCCGGCAAGGTGCTGGTCTCCGGAGGCGATGGCTCAAGCGGACCCCTCGCCAACGCGGAGGTGTACGACCCGGCCACCGGGACGTGGAGCCCCACGGATGCTCTGGCCTCGGACCGCTCGGGCCACACAGCCACGCTGTTGCCCTCCGGCAAGGTGCTGGTCTCCGGAGGCGATGGCTCAAGCGGCCAGCTCACCAGCGCGGAAGAGTACGACCCGGCCACCGGGACATGGAGCCCCACGGGCGCGCTGGCCTCAAAACGCGCCGACCACACGGCCACGCTGTTGCCCTCCGGCGAGGTACTGGTCTCCGGAGGCCGGGGCTCGGGCGGCCCCCTCGCCAGCACGGAGGAGTACGCAGAGGCGCGGGTCCGGGAGTTGTGCCCGGTCATCGATCCCCCCGCCGAGCAACGCCCGGATGGGACGTTCCTCATCACCGGGCGGCACTTGCGAGGTCTCTCGGAGGCAAGCAGCGGTAGCACCCAGAGTTCCGCCACCCACCTTCCCCTGGTCAGCCTGCTGGCATTGGAGGGCGGAGCGCTGACTCGTGTCATGCCCGTGGACTCGTCCTCCGACACGGAAGTTCAAGTACGGACGCCGATGGTGCCGTACGGCTATTACATCCTGTCCGTGATGACCAACGCCCTCCACGGCGGGCAGCTGCTCCTCGTCAATGGGCCGCCCCTGGAAGCGCCAGAGGTCACCGCGCCAGGGGCCTTCGTGAACAACCCGAGACCCTCCATCAGCGGCACGGCGCAGCCCGGTGTGACGGTGCTGATGTGGTTGGATGGAGCCCTGGTGGCAACAACCACCGCCGACGCGAAGGGGACATGGAGCTATACCCCGAGCGCCGCGCTGGCCGAGGGGTGCCACCAGTTCGTGGCTGTCGCCAGGAATGTGGTGGGCAATGTCAGTCCGGCCTCCGAGACACGCCTCTTCACGCTTGATTCCGTGCCGCCCGGAGCGCCAGGGGTGACCGCACCGGGGGGGCTCGTCAATGGCAGCACCCCCGTCATTCGCGGCATGGCGGAGCCCGGCAGCATGGTCACGGTGTGGCTGGGTAGGATTGGGACCGAAACGATTGTCGGGACGGTCGAGGCAGACGAGGCAGGAACCTGGCAGCTCAGCACATCCGCGGCGCTCCTGGATGGTCTTCACCAGACCAGGGCCACTGCGACAGACAAAGCGGGCAATGTCAGCCCCGGCTCCGCGGTCAACATCTTCACGGTCGATACCATGCCTCCGCAAGCCCCCGTACTGGCCGGGCCCATGGACCTCGTCGATACCCCCAAGCCAGTCATTCATGGCACCGCGGAGGCGGGCAGCAAGGTGACGGTGTCTCTGGATGGAGATGGGGAGACCGGGACGACCACGGCCGACGCACAGGGAACATGGATGTTCATCCCAACCACCCCGCTGGCCGAGGGACTCCATCAGGTCGTGGCCCATGCCACGGATGCCGCGGGCAATGCCAGCCTTTCATCCATGCCCCGCGACTTCGGTTTCTTCATCCAGAGAAGCCACTACGGCTGGAGTTGCGCCGCCGCCCCGTCCTTCCCCGCAGCCTGGGCCTTGCTGACACTGCTCTGGTTCCTCGTCAAGCGCCGGCCTGGGTCTTCCCTCCACACTCCCAGGTAGCCTGGTCATCGAGCTGCGAAGCGGCTCACCGTTCGAGTGTGAAGCCCGTCACCCCGCTCGATACCTCTCACATGGTAATTTTTTTCCTCCTCCTTCCAACGGCTCGCTCCATGAATTCCCTCGTACGACATACCCTGTGGCTGTTCCTCGTATGTCTGGCCATTCCCGCCGCACACGCCCAGGAGTCCTCCAAGGTCGAGCTGCCGCCTCAAACCCAGAACCCCTACATCAACTCCATCGCCACGCTCTACGAGCAGGACAGGTTCCCCGAGGCCCTGTCCAGGCTGGAGAAGGCCCTGGACTCGGAGTCCAATGGCCCCCAGGATGTCATCTGGCTCAAGCTCATGCAGGGCGTGCTGCAGGCGGAGCTCTCCCAGGGCGAGGCGCTGGAGTCCTTCAAGCAGGCCCTCACGCTCGACAAGGACGCCCGGCTGCCCGTGCAGGCCAACAGACGTCTGCGCAAGCTCTTCGAGCAGGCCCGCAGCACGCTCGGCCTGCCCGCCGACAAGGAGCTCCTCGCCAAGGAGTTGGAGCAGAACGCCGCCGCATCCAAGGCGGCGAAGGTCTTCGCGCCCCCCCTTCGGCGCTACGGATGGAGCCTGGGCGTGCGCGGTGAGCTGGATGTGCTCGAGCCCATCCTCACCTCCGTCCAGGAAACCGAGGAGAGTCAGCCCCAGCTCAAATTCACCGCCGCCCTCTCCCCCGGCGTGAGCCTCGGCTACACCCAACAGCAGTGGGGGAGCGTGGCCACGGTGCTGGTGCAGAACACGCCGGGGCTCCGGGCCGAGGGCCAGTTCCACCCCCTCACTTTCGGCTGGGTGCGTCCCTATGCCCGCCTGGGCGCCACCGCTTTCTTCGGCGAGAAGAACGCGCAAGGGGAGACCACCTTCTTCGGCGGCATGAGCGGGCGGGCGGCCCTCGGCGTGGACGTGCAGTTCACCTCGCGCCTGTCTGCCTTCACCGACGTGGCCTTCGAGCGCTTCTTCATCGGTGAGGATCGGTACAGGGCCCATTCGGTGCTGATCTCCCTGGGCGTGGGCTTCTTCCCCTGAGCCCCGCGGCCCAAGGGCCCGTGAGACAGCCGCAGGTGAAGCGGCTCACCCCCCAGGTGTGAAGCCCGTCACCGCGGCCAGGCGGCTCGCGGGGCAACATGGTGTCTCACAACGAGCAAGCAGGCATTGTCAGTTGAACGGATGAGCTGTTCCGAGGATGCCTGGCTTTGCTCCCCTGTCGAAGGCAGACACCATGAATCTTGTCTCGAGGCATACCTTGTGGATGTTCCTCATGTGCGCCGCGGTTCCCACCGCCCACGCCCAGGAGGTGGAGCAGAGCGCCGACGCCGCCGAGGCTCCGCGGGCCTCCGCCCCCTCACCCTGGCGTCATGGCCTGGGGGTGGGCGTGCGCGGCGAGGTGGATGTGCTCAGGCCAGGCCCCACCACCGAACTCATCCCCGCGGTGAGCGTCAGCTACACCTGGCAGAAGCTGGGCGGTGTGGCCACGGTGCTGGTCCAGCGCTCCCCGGGGCTCCGGGCCGAGGGCCAGTTCCACCCCATCACCCTGGGCCAGGTGCGTCCCTATGCCCGCCTGGGCGCCACGGCTTTCTTCGCGGAGAAGGATGCGCACGGAGCGTTCACCTTCCTCGGTGGGGTGAGTGGGCGGGCGGCCCTCGGCGTGGACGTGCGGTTCACCCCCCACCTGTCTGTCTTCGCCGACATGGCCTACGAGCACTTCCTCACCCGTAGCGAGTGGTACAGCTCCCAGTCGGTGCTGTTCTCGCTCGGCGTGGCCCTGTTTCCCTGAGCCCCGGGCTGAGAAGAAGAACAAGCACAGACAGAATGAGGTCTCCGCCACCGCGATGGATGCGGCGGGCAATACCCATCCGCATTCAGCCGGTTATCGCTGGCGGCCTGGAGGCCCCACGCCTGCCCGTCGCAGGTGTGGGGCCTCGGCCGTGGTGCGCAACGAAGCGGATCACCGTCCGGGTGTGAAGTGCGTCACCGCGCCAGAGAGGCCCACGTAGCAACGTGGCCTCTCACCGCAAGCACTCCCATGTGGACGGACGCGCTGAGGATGCCTGTCCTCTCCCTCTCTCCAAAGGCTGAACCCATGAAACGACTCGTGCGACATCCCCTGTCGCTGCTCCTCGTGTGCCTGGCCGTTCCCGTCGCACACGCCCAGGAGTCCTCCAAGGTCGAGCTGCCGCCTCAAACCCAGAACCCCTACCTCTCCGCCGTCGCCACGCTCTACGCGCAGGGCAGATTCCCCGAGGCCCTGTCCAGGCTGGAGAAGGCCCTGGACTGGGAGTCCAATGGCCCCCAGGACGTCCTCTGGCTCAAGCTCATGCAGGGCGTGCTCCAGGCCGAGCTCTCCCAGGACGAGGCGCTGGAGTCCTTCAAGCAGGCCCTCGCGCTCGACAAGGACGCCCGGCTGCCCGTGCAGGCCAACAGACGTCTGCGCAAGCTCTTCGAGCAGGCCCGCGCCACGCTCGACCTTCCCACGGACAAGGCACTCCTCGCCCAGGAGTTGGCGCAGAGCGTCGCCGCTCCCAAGACACCGCGGGTCTCTGGCCCCCCACCCCGCCGCTACGGATGGAGCCTGGGCGTGCGCGGCGAGCTGGATGTTCTCAGCGTCACCCCCGCCCTCGATCCCGACGTGGATTTGAGCGACCTCCCCCCCGCACTCGCTCCCGGCGTGAGCCTCGGCTACATCCAACAGAAGTGGGGAGGCGTGGCCACGGTGCTCGTGCAGCCCACACCGGGCCTCAGGGCCGAGGGCCAGTTCCACCCCCGCCCCCTGGGCTGGGTGCGTCCCTATCTGCGGTTGGGCACCACCGCCTTCTTTGGCGAGCCGGATACGCAAGACGCGCCTTTCCTTCTCGGCGGCTTGAGTGCACGGGGGGTCCTCGGGGTGGACGTGCAGTTTACTTCGCGCCTGTATGCCTTTGCCGACGTGGCCTATGAGTACTTCCTCTTCAACGGGGAGCGTTACAGGACTCAATCCGTGCTGTTCTCGGTAGGCATGAGCCTGTTCCCCTGAGCCCCTGGCGAGCCTCTGATTGTGAAGACACATAACAATCTAAGGAGACACTCATGACATTCTCACCAAGAAACGGGGTGGAGGCTGTGACGCGGCTGGCCATGGCCTTCGCACTTCTCTGGATTGCCTGCGGGGAGGTGCCGCCCAGCGGGACCTCATCGCTGCACCGGGAGCAGTTGGAGTCCAAGCCCCTCCAAACCACATCCGTTGAGCAGTGGAGCCCCACGGCAGCGCTGGCCTTGGCGCGCGTGGGCCACACCGCGACACTGTTGCCCTCGGGCAAGGTGCTCGTCGCCGGAGGCGATGGCACGAGTGGCTTCCTCACCAGCGCGGAGCTGTACGACCCGGCCACGGGGACGTGGAGCCCCACGGGAGCGCTGACCTGGGCGCGCAGGAGCCACACGGCGACGCTGCTGCCCTCGGGCAAGGTGCTCGTCGCCGGAGGCGATGGTCCGAGCAGCGACAACCGCACCAGCGCGGAGGTGTACGACCCGGCCACGGGAACGTGGAGCCCAACACGAGCGCTGGCCTCGGCGCGCATGAGACACACGGCGACACTGCTGCCCTCGGGCAAGGTGCTCGTCGCTGGAGGCTATGACCCGAGTGGCTCCCCCATCAGCGCGGAGGTGTACGACCCGGCCACGGGGACGTGGAGTTCCACGGCAGCGATGGCATCGGCGCGCTCTTCCCACACGGCGACGCTGTTGCCCTCGGGCAAGGTGCTGGTCGCCGGAGGCGATGGCCCGAATGGCGACGTCCTCACCAGCGTGGAGGTATACGACCCGGCCACGGGGAGATGGAGCCCCACGGCAGCGCTGGCCTCGGCGCGCGTGGGCCACTCGGCGACGCTGTTGCCCTCGGGCAAGGTGCTCGTCGCCGGAGGCTATGGCCCGAGCGGCTCCCTCCCCAGCGCGGAGGTGTACGACCCGGCCACGGGGACGTGGATTTCCACGGCAGCGCTGACCTCGGCGCGCGCGGTCCACACGGCGACGCTGTTGCCCTCGGGCAAGGTGCTCGTTGCCGGAGGAGCCTTTCCGGGCGGCCCCCTCACCAGCGCGGAGGTGTACGACCCGGCCACGGGGACGTGGAGTTCCACGGCAGCGCTGGCCTCGACGCGCTCTTCCCACACGGCGACGCTGTTGCCCTCGAGCAAGGTGCTCGTCGCCGGAGGCGCTGGCCCGAGTGACTTCCTCACCAGCGCGGAGCTGTACGACCCGGCCACGGGGACGTGGAGCCCCACGGCAGCGCTGACCTGGGCGCGCAGGAACCACACGGCGACGCTGTTGCCCTCGGGCAAGGTGCTCGTCGCCGGAGGAGCCTTTCCGAGCGGCACCCCCACCAGAGCGGAGGTATACGACCCGGCCACGGGGAGATGGAACTCCACGGCAGCGCTGGCCTTGGCGCGCACGGACCACACGGCGACGCTGTTGCCCTCGGGCAAGGTGCTCGTCGCCGGAGGCGATGGCCCGAATGGCGACGCCCTCACCAGCGCGGAGGTATACGACCCGGCCACGGGGAGATGGAGCCCCACGACAGCGCTGGCCTTGGCGCGCGTGGGCCACACGGCGACGCTGTTGCCCTCGGGCAAGGTGCTCGTCGCCGGAGGCGCTGGCCCGAGCGGCTTCCTCACCAGCGCGGAGCTGTACGACCCGGCCACGGGGACGTGGAGACCCACGGCAGCGCTGGCCTGGGCGCGCAGGAACCACACGGCGACGCTGTTGCCCTCGGGCAAGGTGCTGGTCGCCGGAGGCGCTGGCCCGAGTGGCTCCCTCACCAGCGCGGAGGTGTACGACCCGGCCACGGGGACGTGGAGACCCACGGCAGCGCTGGCATTGGCACGCTCTTTCCACACAGCGACGCTGTTGCCCTCGGGCAAGGTGCTCGTCACCGGAGGCGATGGCATGACCAGCGCGGAGGTGTACGACCCGGCCACAGGGACGTGGAGCCCCACGGCAGCGCTGGCCTCGGCCCGCTCTTTCCACACGGCGACGCTGTTGCCCTCGGGCAAGGTGCTCGTCGCCGGAGGCGATGGCCCGAGTGGCTTCCTCACCAGCGCGGAGGTGTACGAAGACACGGAAGTTCACCCGGATTGGCGCCCCGACATCACCGGACCCGCTGAGCAGCTACAGCAAAAAGCAGGTGAGACGTTCCACATCACTGGGAGACGCTTTCGAGGTCTATTGGAGGCAAGCAGTGGTAACACCCAGAACTCCGCCACGAACTTCCCCCTGGTCAGCCTGCTGGCACTCGATGGAGGAGCGCTGACCCGTATAACGTCCCTGGACTCGTTCTCCGACACGGAAGTGACTGTACGGATGCCGCTCGTGCCGAATGGCTACTACATCCTTTCTGTCATGACCAACGCCATACATGGTGGGCGGATGGTGCTCGTGGATGGGCCTTCTCTGCCCGCGCCCCAAATCACCTCGCCAGAATCTTCCATTGAAACCAGGCGGCTGACGATTGGGGGCAGCGCCAGGCCTGGCGTCAGGGTGGTGGCATGGCTGGATGGAGTCATGACAGGAGAAGACACTGCCGATGAGCAGGGGAACTGGAGCCTGAGCCCAGACGCCTCCCTTGATTGGGGACGCCACCCAGGATTGATCCAAAGTCCGTAGGAGAGGTTTTGAAGAGGGGGAGAGCAAGTCCAGACAATCTCAGGCAAAGAGGGGGCATCCCTCCGGACGGCGCTTGAAAGAAGGGCGCCGTGGAAGGACAGCAGTGAGGTGCACAGGCCGAACAGCCGGGGGAGAAGAGGCGCGGGAGGCCGGAGCGGAAACAGCTGGCGG
>NZ_DBNGVP010000027.1:0-10718 GCF_057119385.1 Archangium sp.
CTGTCACGGAGCGCCGTGGCCACCGTGGTGGAGAAGAGCGAGCGGTGGTAGCCGTGGGACATGGCGCCGTGGACGCGGCCCAGGGGCACGGTGTCCCCGGTGGGCGTGGCGCGGCGCTCGATCTTCACGCCGAGCCGTGGCGCCTGCCTGTACACGTTCGTCTCATCGATCAGCACCACCTCCTTCAACATCGGCGTCGAGGCCACGGCCCTCAAGGCCCGCCTCGCCGAGATCGGCCTGTAGTCCCAGGCCTTCCCGCAGCGATCTGAAGTCCGCCTCCCGCGCCCCTGGATGGGCGCGGGAGCTCCTTCGCCCCACCCCTCCGGACTGCTCATGCCGCGTTGGGCCGGGCGCGCCCCGGCTCTCCCCGCCCCCGGACTGGCGACGGGGATTGTCCGTTTTCAGTACAAAACCCATAAATCCCGTTGTTTTTTTCCAGGACACCTGTAGAACTTCCTCAAGTCTCCGAACAAACTCGGGTTTTACCGGAACCTGTCCACCCTGTTTACATCTGCCATCCAGCAACAGGTGCACGGATGCTCCACTCCGGCCAGACGCGGAGGGAGCCCGCCCGAGGGAAGACGGCCACCCGCGGGGATGGCACGACACGTGCTGAAGGAGCCACTCAGCGGCATTTCGCCGCACGATGGAGAAACCCCCCTTTTATGAGCCTGAAGATTGTCCGTGCGTTCCTGGTAGCAGGTCTGACGGGTTGTGGTGTGGGCGAGCTTCCCGAGGACGCTCCGAACGCGGAGCCCGTGGGCTCCACCGAGGGCGAGGTGATCGTCGGCTCGTTGAACTGGTACAACGTCACCGAGCTGAGCCCCACCAGCACCCAGCGGGCCCGCTCCAAGGCGGTGGGCTACCTGTCCATCCCGGCCAAGGGCGCCCGCTGCACCGCGTGGCTCATCGCCAACGACAAGATCGTCACCAACAACCACTGCATCGGCAGCAGCGCGGAGGCGGCGGGCGCCAGGGCGTCCTTCAACTACGAGGAGGGCGTCGCCTCCACCAGCCGCATCTGGTACGACTGCCCCACCCTCGTGCGCACCTGGACGAACGAGGACATGTCCGTCCTCGCCTGCAAGCCGCTCAACGGCTACTACCCCGGCCAGGTGTACGGGAAGCTGACAGTGGCCAGCAGCAACGCGGCCAACAGCTCCTCCGTGTACATCATCCACCAGAACTGCGAAACCACCGTCGACTCGAGCTGCGTGCCGACGAAGAAGTACTCGCTGGGCACCGTGCTCAACACCAACCATGGCGCCGTCACTCTGACCTACAACGCGGACACGCTGGGTGGCTCGTCCGGCGCGCCGGTGCTCGCGGGCACCGGGGCCGCCAACGCGCACCTGGTGATCGGCCTGCACCGCGGGGGCGGCGGCGACAACTACAGCCCCACTGCCTACAACGTCGGCACCGAGGCCACGGCCCTCAAGGCCCGCCTCGCCGAGATCGGCCTGTAGTCCCAGGCCTTCCCGCAGCGATCTGAAGTCCGCCTCCCGCGCCCCTGGATGGGCGCGGGAGTTCCTTCCCCCCACCCTTCCAGACAACCGTCCGTTGGCTGCAAGGCTTGCGCTCCTCCGCCCGGCGGCGGAAGCGTTTGCACACGGACAGCCCCCCGTGCGCACGAGGCGTACGTGAAGGGAGCAGGAGGGGTGAGAACGATTGTGGAGCACCTGGGGTTGCCCACGGCAGGTGCGAGGCTGGCCCCGGCGCGACAGCCGCCTCAGTCCGCGTGGTGTTGAGGCTCAAGCCGCCAGGGCCAAGAGAGCCAGGCCCCTGCCGCGCACCTCATGTGGCCCCCCAGCATGCGCACGCCGTCCGGCCTCGCCGAGCGGCCCCTCGGGACGAGGCCCCATCATGCACCGGACACCCGGGCCTCCTCCGCTCCCGGGATGGCGCTCGCCCCCGGGGCTCTCGAGTCCAGGGGCAGCTCGACCGTGAAGGTGGCCCCCTGCAGCGGTTGACTGTCCACGCGGAGACGCCCCCCGTGCGCATCGATGAAGAGCCGGCACAGGTAGAGGCCGAGGCCGAGACCCCCATAGTGGCTGGCCGACACCGCCCGGCCGAACTTCTCGAAGATGTAGCCCTGATCCTCGGCGGCGATACCGATGCCATGGTCCTTCACGGAAAGGGACACGTGGGCTTGCCGCTTGCACAGGTTCACCTCGATGGGCTCTCCGCGGCCGAACTTGAGCGCGTTGGCCAGCAGCCCGTGGAGGGCGCGCTCGAGGTAGCGGCGATCCCACCACCCCACCACCTCCCGTGGCGCATCGAGGAGGAGGGTGCACTGCGCGCGCTGGAAGTCGGGGGCGAGGCGCTCCAGGAGCTCGCGCGTGAGCGCCGCCAGGTCCACCTGCTCCAGGTGGAGGGGGAGGCTGCCCGCCTCGAGCTCCGACACGTCGAGCAGCTCCGACACCAGCGTGGAGATGCGCCGCTGCTGCTGCTCGGCCTTGGCGAGCAGGCCCTGGATGCGCTCGGGCAGGGCCGCGCGGCTCGCCATCCGCTTGAGGTTCTGGATGTTCAGATTCAGCGACGTGACGGGGGTGTTCAGCTCGTGCGAGGCGACGATGAGGAACTCGTCCCGCAGCCGCACGGCGCGCTCGGCCTGGGCCCGCTGCTCCCGCTCGCGGGCATGCAGCAGGGCGTTCTCCAGCGAGACGGCCATCTGGCGGGCGAGCAACTCCAGCAGCTCGGTGCGCTCCTGGGTGAAGGCATGGGTGGCCAGGGGGTTCTCCAGGTAGAGCAGCGCGACGAGGCGGCCCTGGTGGGTGATGGGCATGCAGAGCACCGAGCGCGGCCGCGCCTGACGCAGGTAGGGCTCGCCACTGAAGCGCGGGTCGCCCGGCGCATCACCCAACACGAGCCGCTCGCGGGTGCGGTGGACATAGTGCACCACCGCGTGCGAGCCCCCGGTCCAGCCAGAGAGCGGCACGCCGCCGCCCCCGTGTACCTGCACCTGGGCCGCGGAGCCCTCCGTGGCCACCACCGGCTGGCCCTCCTTCACCAGCAGCAGCGCCCCCCGCTGCGCACCGGCGTTCTCGAACACCACCCGCAGCATCGTCTCCAGCAGCCGCTCCAGGACGAGCTCGCCCCCGATGGCCTGGGTGGCGCGCAGGATGCTCATCGCATCGAAGACGGTGAGCGAGGTGGCTCCCGTCCCCAGCGTCCCCGGAGGCGGAGGGCTCGGAGGGGAGGGGGGCGCCCGGGTGAGCAGCACGTGGGGGTAGTGCCGCTCGAGCTCCTGCGCCTTGCGCTCCGCGCCCCACAGCCGGTAGAGGTGGTGCGCCTTGGCGATGTGCATCTCGCCGTGCTCGGCCAGCTCCAGCTCGAAGCAGCAGCTCGCGGCGAGCTCGTGGGCGCAGGCCTCGTCCTGGATGAAGCCCTGCCGCCGGGCGGACTGGATGGAGCGCTGGTAGAGGCGCAGGGCCTCCAGATCGCGCCCCTCGAGCCGGGTGAGCTCCGCCTCCACCAGTTGGAGCTTGTGCAGGAAGTTCTCCGGGCAGCTGTCCGCCCAGCGGCGCATCTGCTCCTGGTTGGAGCGAAGCCGCAGCCGGGCGCGCTCGCGGGCCGCGGGGCTTGCCCGGGGCCAGAGCGCGGTCAGGGTGAGGGAGGTGTAGAAGTTGTGCTCCGCCGCCTGGACGAAGGGGGCCACCTGGTCCAGCGTGCGGCAGGCCTCCTCGCTCATCCGCAGCGCCTCCTCGTACCGGCCCCAGAGGTAGAAGGACTGCAGCTTGTAGACGTGGAAGTAGCAGTGGGCCATGTCCAGGCCCGCGGCCTCCCGGAGGAAGCGCGCCTCCTGGAAGGAGCCGTCGTCGAAGGTGGCGGGTGCAAGCGTCCTTCCCTCCAGGTCCAGGGCGAACTGCCGCAGGACGGAGAAGCAGGGCACGGCCATGACGTTCTTCTGCCTGGCCGCGAAGGCGATGGCGCGATCGGCCTCGGCGCGCAGGCCCGGCAGGGGCGTGCCCTGGGAGAGCAGGGCATTGAGCAGGCCGAAGAGGCAGTAGCAGGAGTACTCCAGGTCCCCATCCTCGATGCCGTGGAGGTGGCCGCGCCGGGCCGGCTCCACCGCCTCCCGCAGGGGGGCGGCCCAGGGGCTGACACACAGGGCCAGGCAGTTGAAGGCGCGGCAGCGCACGGTGCTGCGCCGGCTCTCTCCGAGCTCCACCCCGGCCCTGGCCAGCAGCCAGGCGCGTGCGTACTGCCCGCGGGTGACGCAGAGGGTGCCGGTGTTGCCCAACGAGAAGGGCAGCTCGTTGAAGTAGCCCCGCTCCAGACCGATGCGAACGCTGCGCAGGGTGAGGAAGGCCCAGAGCTTCAGGTTCCAGAAGTACGATGCGCCGACGATGCTGGCCAGCAGGCGGGTGAGGCTCGTCATCTCCCGGTCCTGAAGAGGGGGGGACTCCATCAGCGCCTTCACGGTGTGGGTGTCGAGCCGGGCCATCAGGCAGGCGAACTCCTGCTCCACACAGGCATCGAGCTGCTCGTCCGCCGGTAGCTCGAAGCCGAGCAGCTTCGAGGCCTTGCGTCCCAGGGAGATGGCCTCGTCATACCTGCCCCGGATGGAGGCCTGGATGGCGGCCGTGCCGTAGACGTCGGCCGCATCCATGGGCGAGCGCGCATGGGCGAGCAGCAGCCCGGCGGTCTCATCGGCTCCCGCGTAGTCGCCGGAGAGGTATTGGCACTCGTGCCGCATCCGGTACAGCGCGAAGGTATGGGTGTAGTCCGTCCGCCAGGCGTCCTCTGGCAGCAGCTCGATACCGGCGGATGCGTACCCCAGGGCCTGGGCATACGCCATGGAGCTCTTCGCCTGCCGCGCGGCCTGGAGGTTGAGGTGGCTGAGCTCGGCGAGCGCCCGCGGGTCGTCGCGCAGCAGCCGGCGCCCGAAGTTGAAATGGTCGGTGAGGGTGGTGAGCTGCGCCTCGTGCTGCTCGGGAGGGAGCTTCGTGTGCAGCAGCCTGCCAATCTTCAGGTGCAGGCGGGCCCGGTCGTCCTGCTGGAGGAGCGAGTCGCACGCCTGCTGCACCCGGTCGTGCTGGAACCGGAACCAGCACTCGGCGGGAGTGGAGGCGTCCGCATCGAACATGGCGAACCGGGTGGAGTGGCCATCCAGGGGGACGACGAGGCCCTGGAGCACCGCGGGACGGAGGGTCTCGAACATCTCCTGGCCGCGCTTCTCACAACAGAGGGAGAGCAGCCGCAGCTCGAAGCGGTTGCCGAGACACGCCGCCATCTCGAGGGAGGCCCGCGTGCCGGCCGGCAGCTCCGTCAGCTTGCGCGTCAGCAGCTCCACCACGTTGTCGCTCAGGGGCAGGGCTCGCAGCCGCCGCGGGTCCACCTGCCACTCGCCCCGCTCGTACACGTAGGTGATGACCTGCTCGTGGTGCATCAGCTTGAGCAGCTCGAGGGTGTGGAAGGCATTGCCATGCGTCTTCTGGTAGAGGATGCCGGCGGCGGGGGCGACCCGCTCCGGCGTGGAGTGGAACGCATCCGCGAGCAGCTCGCGCACCGCCTCGGGCCCGAGGTCCTCCAGGTGGATGGAGTCGACGCGCGCGCCCCCCTCCTTCAGCTCGGTGAGCAGCGTGAGCAGGGGGTGGCTCGCGTCGACCTCATTGTCACGGTAGGCGCCGATGAAGAGGACCTGGGGCAGCTCGGCCGTCAGGAGCAGGGAGGCCAGCAGCCGCAGGGACGAGACATCCGCCCACTGGAGATCGTCCAGGAAGATGACGAGCGGACTCTCCCGGCCCCCGATGGTCCGGATGAAGCCTTGGACGACGAGGTGGAAGCGATTCTCGGCCTCCCGGGGCCCCAGTTCGGGAAGGGGAGGCTGCGGACCGAGCACGAGCGCCAGCTCCGGAACGAGCTCGATGAGGAGCTGGCCGCTGTGTCCGGCGGCCTCGAGGATGCGTTGCCTCCAAGCGGCCAGCGCCTGCTCGCTGTCTGCCAGCACGTGACGGCACCAGGCGCCGAGCGCCTGACGCAGGGCGGAGTAGGGCGTGTGCCGCCGGAACTGTTCGAACTTGCCGGCCACGAAGATGCCCCGCTTCGCCGTCAAGGGCTTGTAGACCTCCTGGATGAGCGTGGTCTTGCCAACGCCCGAGTAGCCGGAGATGAGCAGCAGCAGGGGATGGGGGGGCGGCTCGTCGGGGCCGGGCTCGTGGGTGGCCTCGGCGAAGGCCCGTTCCAGCCGCGCGGATTCGCACTGCCTGCCATACAGCCGCTGGGGGAGCAGGAAGCGCTCGAGCATGTCGCTTCGCCCCAGGGGGAAGGAGACGTGCTGGAGGGACTCCCCCCGCTCGAGCGCTTCCAGACAGCGGAGCAGATCCAGACGCAACCCGTGCGCGGACTGGTAACGATCCTCGGGGTTCTTGGCCAGCAGCTTGCCGACGAGCCGGGCGAGGATGGGAGGAATCCCCTGCTCCGCCAGGTCCGGGGGAGTCCGTGCCAGGTGGCAGTGCAGGAGCGCGAGCGGATCCTCCGTCATGAAGGGCCGCCGTCCCACCAGCATCTCGTAGAAGGTGACGCCGAGCGAGTAGAAGTCCGTCCGGTAGTCGATGTCCCGGTTCATCCGCCCCGTCTGCTCGGGAGAGAGGTAGGCCAGCGTCCCCTCCAGCAGGGCCGGGTTGCGGAACGTCTGGGGCTCCTGGGGAAGCCGGGTGGCGATGCCGAAGCCAATGAGCTTCAGCTCGTCCGTCTCCGGGTTCCAGAGGATGTTCGAGGGATTGAGATCCTTGTGGATGACATTGGCCGCGTGCAGTTCCTCCAGGCCCTGGGCGAGGTGGATGGCCAGGCGAAGGAACTGGCCCAGGTCCAGCGGTCCGCGAGAGAGCCAATGGGACAGGGGCTCGCCCCCGAAGTCCTCGAGCAGCAGGACACAGGTGTCCTTGTAATGCTCCAGGCCCTCCGCGCGGATGAGGTGCTTGCCCTGGACGGAGCGGATGATCCCGTACTCGCGCCGGTAGCGCACCATCTCCTCGGGAGAGGGGTACTGGCGCTTGAGGATTTTCAGGACGACCCGCGGGGCATCGGGTCTGCTCCGTGTCCGGTAGACGAGAGACCGCTCACTCTCATGGATTCTGCGCTCGAGCTGATAGCCAGCGATCGTTTCGGACATGGGATGAGAGAGGGCGTGAGACCGCCCTCCCAGAACAATAGGCACCTGCCTCCCGATGGGCGGGCGCTGGAGGGGTTGAGCCCAGCGGACGCTCCGTCAGGAGGGCAGGCAGGGAATCAGTAGCGCAGACCGTACTTCGCCGCCTTCTCCTCCAGCGCCTTGCGCTCGTCGGCGCGGCCCCATCCGGCTCGGTCCTGAAAGAGAAGCCACCGCGCTCGCCCGTGAAGCCCGAGGCGAAGATTCCAGGGAGATCTACTCGCGGTGGTACCTGAACCACAGCTATCACCAGCCGCTCATCTGGCAGTCGCTGCACAACGTGGAGGACCACCGCAAGAACCTCGTCATCGACCAGGGGGCCTGGGGCGCCGTCACCTCGCACAACCTCTTCGACGCCGCGGCGTGCTGGCACGAGAACCTCCTCCTCAACGCAGCCAACCTCCGCGCGGCGCACGCGAAGGTCGAGTCCGGGAAGGTGGCGGGCAAGCTCGTCTCAGAGAGAGATCTGTTATCTTGGCGTGCCCCGGTGTACCGGAGTCGCCCCATGGATGCAGACGGATTCACGTTGGCCCGCAGGCTCGTACTCGCGGTAGTGCTCGCCACCTCCCTCGCCGCCATTCCCTGCCATGCGGCAGCGGACGCGCCGCGCGCTGATCCGGAGCCCCCCAGCGCCGCCCCTCCAGGCCCGCCGACGCCCGGCGCCACACCGGCCCGGTTCCAGCTCCGCGTCAAGGGACTGGTCGGTCTCGCGACCCCCTATGGACTGGCGGGAGGCGAGTTCGAGCTCGCGGGCCGGATCTTCTCCGTCGCGGCCGGCCTGGGCGCTGGCGTGTCGGGGCCGCAGTTCGCCGGCATGGTGCGAGCGCGGGCCCAGGGCAGCCTGCTGTTCATCGATACGGGCGTGGGGCTCTCGGGCGGCGCCTTCTCCAGGGACAGCATCTACGTGTGCGTCCTGGGCTGTGCGGACCGGGAGCCGGCTCCCATCAACACGGCGTACTGGGCCAACCTGGAGCTGGGCGGAGGATTCCAGGTCCAGCTGTTCCACATGCGTTTGTTCCTTGGCGCGAGCGCCCTCACCAACCCCGGCACCTTCGGCGAGTCCAGGGTGATCCTGCCCTACGCCGGTCTGTCCATCGGCGCCAGCCTTCCCCTGTGAGCTGTTGCCGCGCACGCTTGTTGATGGAGATTTGGACCGGCTGGTTGATGGGCATCGCCGAAGATGCGCGGGTCCGGAGCAGGCTGGTTGATGAACATCGACGAGGATGAGCGGACATGGAGCAGGCTCGGTGATGGAGCCATCATGTTCCATGCGTGCCGGGAGGACACGGCCGATGAGGGGCTGTGGCCGGGGTGAGTCCATGAGACGGGAGGAGGCAGCGTGCAGGAGAAGGAGCGCGCCCGGCTCCACGAGATCATCGAGAAGGTGAACACGCTGTTCGAGGGCGAGCTGTCGGAGCAGGACAAGCTCGTCTACGTGAACAACGTCCTGCTGGGGAAGCTGCTGGAGTCCACGACGCTGGCCCAGCATGCCGCGAACAACACCAAGGAGCAGTTCGCGAGCTCGCCCGATCTTCGGCAGGAGATCACGAACGCCATCATCGAGGCCCGCGACGCGCACACGCTGATGAGCAAGCAGGCGTTGAGCTCCGAAGCCATCCGGGACGGCATCAAGGACATCCTGCTCAACCACGCGCAGCTGGTGTTGAGGCTCAAGCCGCCAGGGCCAAGAGAGCCAGGCCCCTGCCGCGCACCTCATGGGAGGGCCGCCTGGGCCGGCGTGTACCCCATGGGGCTGCGCGGCTTCTCCTCCCGCTTGGCTCACTGCTCCGGCGACCCCCGTCCGCGGCCCTCCTCCACCCCTTCGCTCCAGCCCTCACCCTCCACATGGCCTCTCTCCCGCCTATACGCCAAGCGAACAGTGCGAGCCAGCGGATTTTTTTCTGCATCAAAATCCCCCTCGCCGGCTCTCCCACTCCAGCAGCCACGTGGAGCACCTCCATTGCTCCCCGTAACGAGTCCCTGGGACTCGTCCAACCCTGTCTGGAGAAATTTGATGCCGCAAATGTCGAGGAGGGTTTCCCTCCGTTCGCTGAGCCTGGTTGTCTCCGTGTTGGCGCTCACCCTGGCCATGGCCTGCGGAGGGGAAAAGGAACCGGTCGTGGGCGAGGCGAGCCTGGGAATTTCCGCCCAGGCCTTGTCGGCCAATGACATCAGCCGGGTCACCGTGACGGTGAGCGGCTCCGGAATTTCGCCGGACATCTCTCGCAACCTGTTCAAGACTTCCGGGCAGTGGGGCGGAACCCTGGGAGGGATTCCCGTGGGCTCCGACCGCACCTTCAAGGCCCAGGCCTACGACTCCTCCAATGTCCTGCTGTACGAGGGGCAGGTCACCGGGGTCACCATCACCCAGGGCTCGACGGCGGCGGTCTTCATCCTGCTGCAGCAGAAGACAGCCCCCAACCCCTTCAGCAACAACGCCCCGCGCATCAGCGCGCTGGTGGCCTCCGCCTCCCAGGTCGAGCCGGGCCAGTCCACCACGCTCTCGGTGACGGCGACGGACGTTGACGGTGACACGCTGGGCTACGCCTGGACGGCCACGGCGGGCACCCTGGCCAACGCCACGAAATCGAGCTCCACCTGGACCGCGCCCACCACCGAGGGCCCCTACACCGTCAATGTCAGCGTGACGGACGGCAAGGGCGGCCAAGCCGGCTTCTCCCTGGTCATCAACGTGTTGGCCGGCAGGAGCAAGGCCTCGGTGACGACGTCCTTCAACACCTGGCCCGTGGTGAGCCAGGTGTCCGTCACCAAGGGCCAGGTGAGGCCCGGCGAGAGCACGGTGCTCGACGTGACGGCGGTGGACCCGGATGGCGACACCCTGGCGTACACCTGGAATGACGGCGGCTGCGGCGGCAGCTTCAGCAGCACCACCGCCAAGAACCCCACCTGGACGGCTCCGGCCACTCAGCCGCCGGGTGGTACGTGCACCGTGTCCGTGGCACCCAGGGATGGCCGCGGCGGAAGCACCACGGGCTCGCTCACCATCACCATCGGCCTGCCCGAGGTTCCCAACGCGGCCCCCGTCATCGACCAGACCTTCCAGTCGGCCGACATCGTGGCGGCGGGCGGGACGTTGGATGTGCTCGTGGTGGCGCACGACCCGGAGGGCACCGCCCTGTTCTTCACCTGGAGCGCCAGCGGCGGCACGCTGGGCACCGCGACCACGTCCGCGTCCCAGAGCGAGATGCTCTGGACCGCGCCAGCCAGCGGCGGCCCCTTCACCATCACCGCGGTGATCAAGGACGCGGGCGGGGCGCAGGCGACGCAGACCTTCACCGTCAACCTGCCGGGTTCTCCGTGATCCGCTCGCTCTCCGTGGAGAACCCCTTGAATCGACTACACCCATTCCTGTTTCTGGCGCTCAGCCTGTTGCTGCTCGCGCCGCTCGCGGCCTGCTCTCCTGCTGCACCCCAGGAAGGCTCAGCCGACATCGGCGTGTCGGCGCAGGCCCTCTCGACGTCGGAGGTGGCCAGGGTCACCCTGACGGTGAGCGCCGCGGACATCTCTCCCAGCATTGTCACCAACCTGCAGAATACCAGTGGCC